>CAYXXQ010000112.1:0-9685 GCA_964469075.1 uncultured Rhodobacter sp. | reverse complement strand
AGGTCGTGCTGGCCCGGCGCGGCGATACCGTGGCCGATGTCGCCAACCGCATCGGTTTGTCCCCGGATGCGCTGGCGCGCCATAACGGCCTCGCCACTGACGACATTTTGCGGGATCAGGAATTGCTGGCCCTGCCCGGTCGGGTCAAAACCGGCGGTGGAGTCGATATTGCCAGTATCGCCACCAACGCGATTGACACCGCCGACCGCAACAGCGGTGTTGCACCGTCCCGCGATGGCCCTGCCGGGGTTGAACCGGTGCGCCATAGGGTTGAGCGCGGCGAAACCGCCTATTCCATCGCCCGACTTTATGATGTGTCGGTGACAGCGCTGGCCTCGTGGAACGGGCTTGGCACCGATCTGGCGGTCCGCGAAGGCCAGCATCTGTTGATCCCGATTGTTGATAATCCGACCCCAAGGGTGGTGGACAGCAGCAAGCCCGGGCGCGCATCGGCAACCCCGACGCCGCCAAGTGCGCGCAAGCCGCTGCCGGCAACGGTAGAGACCGCCGCCCTGCCCGACAAGCCCGGCCTTGATAAATTCAAATCAGGCGGGGATGACCGCAAATTCCTGATGCCGGTTCAGGGCAAGGTCATCCGCCCCTATTCCGGCAAACAAGGCGGCAATGAGGGCATTGATATCGCCGCCGCAGTCGGCACTGCGGTCAAGGCCGCCGAAGATGGCGAGGTTGCGTTGATTTCAAAATCCGTGGGTGCCAACACCATCGTTTTGCTGCGGCATGCAGATAATATTTACACCGTTTATTCCAATGTAAACGACGTGAACCTAAGCAAAGGTCAGAAAGTGAAGCGCGGCCAGCGGATCGGGGGCGTCGCCAGCGGCAGCCCGTCATTCCTGCATTTTGAGGTCCGAAAAGGCACCCAAAGCGTTGATCCAGCACCTTACCTTTAAGCTTGGTTAACCCGGCAAATCCCTGATCTTGGCGCCCTCCTCAGACGGGGCATCCGCGAGTGCCATTGCGCAAGGATCTGATTGACCGCGCGCAGCAATATATGCGAACATCCCACCATCGTTGCGGCAAAGACTGCGGGACGTGTCCGACCGGACCCATCAGGTTGATCCGGCCGCGCGAAGCACTTTAACCTTTCGCTTAAGTTGGAGCTTCGCATGCCCCCCCCTACAATCAAAACCGGCACCGCCGCAGGTGAAACCATTACCGCCGATGCAGGCGGCAGCATCATTGATGCCCTTGCTGGCGACGACATTATCAACCTGGATGACGGGATTGATACCGTCACGACCGGTGCAGATATGGACAGCGTCGTTGGAAGCTATTCAAACTTCAATGGCGACACGATTGTTGATTTCAGCATTGATGACGGTGACAGCTTTGTCTTTGAGGGCGCAGTTTTCAAAGGGTCGGATATCATTTGGACACTCGGAACCTCGATGTTCAGCGTTGATCGCGGGTCAGGCCCGGAAACTGCTTTCACCATCACCGGACATACCGGATTTGATGTTACGGGCGAGTTTATGGCCGCTTATACCGGCCCCCAGACCGTTGTGTCTTTCCAGGTCTACATGCCCGAATTGACGGAGATGTCAGAACTTGACGCATCCGACCGGAACGGGTTGATCAATTCGGATTTCTTTGCGGGGGGCGCCAGAAGATTCGATATAAACGTTGATGCGGCGGTAAGTGTGTCAGTCAATCACAATGCTTTTGGCTATTATGCCTTTGATGGCAGTGGGTTGATCACGAATATCACGCTTCTGTCCAACGATATTTCGACCTATTTCACCGGCGGCGCTGACGTAGGTTCCGCTTTGCAAGCCACCGGCATCACCACCGGCAGCACTCTTAGCTTTTTCCTGATCAGCCAAACCAATGCATCTACCTTTGACCTAAGCGGCGATGTGTTTGAGTTCAGGAACACCGGCGGGGATCCGGGAAATCTAAGCGATGGATCCGATCTGACTTTCTTCGTCAATACAGCGGATGCGGAAGTGACCGTTCACCATGCAACGAGCGCTTTGAACACCGACTCATCGGTCTATGTCACCTCAGGTATCAACAACGTCAACAACACCGCTGGCCTCGGCGACGATACCATTCGGGTCGGGTTTGAGGATGGGGTCGACGGGGATTTCAATGACGTGGTGTTTGACGTGACGCAGACGTTGTTTTTGTGATTAAAACACCCTGACGTCCGGCCAGATCAACAAAATACTGCCACGCGACCCGGCCTGACCGGGCGCCGCGTGTCTGTTGCCATTCAATCGCCTCGGCCCTGAGTTCGCTGTCGGAAATCGTCACGCCATACGCGTCGCAATAGCCTTTGATCATCGCCAGATACTCATCTTGATCGCAGGGATGAAACCCCAGCCACAGGCCGAACCGGTCTGATAGGGACACTTTTTCTTCCACTGCTTCTGACGGGTTGATCGCGGTTGACCGCTCATTCTCGATCATGTCGCGTGGCATCAGGTGGCGACGGTTTGAGGTGGCGTAAAACACCACGTTTTCCGGTCGGCCTTCAATGCCGCCATCCAGCACCGCCTTCAGCGATTTGTAATGCGCGTCGTCATGGCCAAAGGACAGGTCGTCGCAAAACAGCAAAAACCGGTGGTTTGCAGCGCGCAGGATATTCAGCAACCGGCCGATCGACGGCAGGTCTTCGCGTTGCACTTCCACGAGTTTCAAACCCGGCATCTGGCGGGTCGCCTCGGCATGGGCGGCCTTCACCAAAGATGATTTTCCCATCCCGCGGGAGCCCCATAACAACACGTTATTGGCCGGCAGGCCGCGGGCAAATTGCAGGGTGTTTTGCAACAGGATATCGCGGGCGCGGTCAATGCCGACCAACAGGTCAAGCGGCACGCGATTGATATGCGCCACCGGGTCAAGGCGATCCGGGCTGACATGCCAAACATAGCCATCTGCCTGATCGAAATCAGGGGCTACCAGCGGTTTGGGGGCCATCCGGTCCAGGGCAGCGGCGATCCTCATCAGGGCGCGCTTGCTCATTTATCGGGGGATCCCGTTTCGTCGATCATGCCGGGGTCGTCGGTGACGGTGTCGGGCGCATCGGAAACTTCATCTGTGGCCGCATTTTCGCTGGCTGCTTCATCATCCTCATCATCCTCATCATCGTCCTCAAACCACAGGCCTTCGGCGCGCAGCTTTTCTTCGCGCTGCCGCTCTACCCGTTTGACGAGCTGGATTGAAATCTCATAAAGGCCATAGACCACAACGAACAGGATCACCTGGGTGATGACATCGGGCGGGGTCACGATGGCGGCCAGAACCAAAATGCCGACAACGGCGTACTTGCGCACATTGCGCAGCCCTTCCGCCGAAACCAGCCCGGCTTTACCCATCAGCGTCAGCAACACCGGCAGTTGGAAACACAGACCGAAAGCGACGATGAACTTAATCGTCAGGCTAAGATATTCTTGCGCCGATCCTTGAAAGGCAATCGCGGCGGTGGCGTTGTCTTCGGCCCCATTGTCCAGAATTGACCCTGCTTGTTGAAAGCCCAGGAAGAAATCAAATGCCAGCGGCGTGACCACGTAAAAGGCAAAAGATGCGCCCAGAAAGAACATCACAGGTGACGCGACCAGAAACGGCAGGAAGGCGCCCTTTTCATTCTTGTAAAGGCCAGGCGCCACGAAGCGCCACATCTGATAGCCGATATAAGGGAAAGCCAGAATCAGCCCGCCCAGAAGCGAAATAGAGATTGCGACGAAAAAACCTTCCTGAAGTTTGATCAGGATTAGCCCGCATTCAGAATGGCCATAGGCCTGCATCGCGCTGCAAAGGGGCTGGGTCAGGAAGTTGAAAATCGGGTTCCAGACGGTAAAGCAGATCACCATGCCAATGATGAAGGCAACGACCGAATGGATCAGGCGGTTGCGCAGCTCGGCCAGATGTTCGATCAGCGGGGCGCTGGAGGCTTCGACGTCATCAGAACTCATGTTGACTTGGCTTTCGGTGCGGTCTTGCTGCGGGCCGGGGCTTTAGCGGCGGGCTTGCTAGCGGCAGGTTTCTTCGCCGCAGCTTTGGTCGGGGTCTTAGTCGCAGCGGCCTTAGCAGGCGCTTTGGCGGTTGTAGCCTTGGCCACCGGCTTTTTCGCAGCGGGTTTCTTGGCAGCCGGTTTCTTCGCAACAGCTTTCTTTGCAGGCGTCTTGGCACCTTCCGCCACCGCATTGGCATCCGCAGATGCCGCTTCAACCTTGGCCGATTTTGCCGTCAAGCTTGCAGCCTTTTCAGCAGCCGTCGCCTTGTCAGCGGCTCGTTTGGCGGCCAGGGCTTTGGTGTTCTCACCACTGGCGGCGATCTTTTTGGCGGCCTCAACCTTGCGTTTTGAATCTTCGGGGTCATACACGCTTTCGGTGTAATCCTTGACCGCGTCTTTCACGCTATCAAGGCCCAGATTGCGCATCGAGGTGGCCTTTTTTAGGTCTTTAGCGATGTCGCCCATGCCGGTATCATCGGCCGCATCTTCCAACGAGCGTTGAAATTCCCGTGCCATTGCCCGCGCCTTGGCGGTGAATTTGCCAAGTGTCTTGAACATGCCGGGCAGGTCTTTTGGCCCAACAACGATCAGCGCTACAACGCCGATCACCAACAGCTCGACAAAGCCTATATCAAACATCGGCGCATGGCCCCTGCATCAAGGTGTTCAGGATTTTTCTTTGTCACCCTCAGGGGTCACATCAACCGCATCTTCTGCGGAGGCGGCTTCGATTTCCGCCTTGCCGTCGCTGACGCCCTTCTTGAACGACGTGATGCCCTTGCCGACCTCACCCATCAAGGACGAGATTTTGCCGCGCCCAAAAAGCACAAGCACGACAACCGCGATCAACAGAAGGCCCGGCAATCCGATATTGTTTAATCCCATTGTTGTTCTCCCTTAGCACATAGGGCCCGCGTTGCGCAGACCCGGAAATTCACTGCCCAGCGTGACATTTATGGCTTTTCCCTGAAAGATCAAAGCCCCAATCGCGCAAAAACGCAGAATTGCCGCAAAGACGGCGGATTTTCACCGCCCCGTGCGGATTATCGCCTGCAACATGCCGCAAGTTCACGCATCGGATCACATATGAATGACGCGCCCATATGCGTCGAGCACGGATTCGTGCATCATTTCAGACAGGGTCGGATGCGGGAAAACCGTGTGCATCAGGTCTTCTTCGGTGGTTTCCAGTTGGCGGCCAATAACATAGCCCTGGATCAGTTCGGTCACTTCGGCCCCGACCATATGCGCACCCAGCAATTCGCCGGTTTTGGCGTCAAACACGGTTTTGACCATGCCTTCCGGCTCTCCCAGGGCGATGGCTTTGCCGTTGCCGATGAAGGGGAACCGGCCGACTTTGATGTCATATCCCAACTCACGCGCTTTGGCTTCGGAATAGCCGACGCTGGCGACTTGCGGCTGGCAATAGGTGCAGCCCGCGATGGCTTCGGGGCGGACCGGGTGCGGCGTAAGGCCTGCGATCAGTTCGGCCACAACCACGCCTTCATGGCTGGCCTTATGCGCCAGCCAGGGCGCGCCGGCGATGTCGCCAATAGCGTAAACGCCTTTGACCCCGGTGCGGCAATATTCATCGACGACGACATGCGTGCGGTCGATTTGGACGCCGATCTCTTCCAGGCCCAGGTTTTCGACATTGCCAACGATGCCGACGGCGGAAATCACCGTGTCAAACTCATGGGTCTCGACCTTGCCGCCTTTTTCGATATGCGCGATCACCTTGCCCTGGCCGCGATCCAGCTTGGTGACAGTGGATTTTTCGCGGATTTTCATGCCTTGCTTTTCAAACTGCTTGCGGGCGAATTTCGAAATCTCGGCATCTTCGACCGGAAGGACGCGATCCATCACCTCAACCACGGTGGTATCAGCGCCCAATGTGTTGAAAAAACTGGCAAATTCGATGCCAATCGCACCCGAGCCGATCACCAGCAGCTTTTTCGGCATGCGGGGCGGGTTCAGAGCGTGTTTATAGGTCCAGACCAGATCGCCGTCGGCCTCAAGCCCTGGCAATTCGCGCGCGCGCGCACCGGTGGCAACGACAATTGACTTGCCGGTCAGGGTTTCCTCGATCTTGTCGGTTTTGACGATCAGAGTGCCTGCGCTGGCAAACCGGGCTGTGCCCATGAAAACGGTGATCTTGTTCTTTTTCATCAGATGGCCAATGCCACCTGACAGTTGCGCCGCCACCCCGCGGGAGCGTTTGACAACCGCCGCCAGATCAAAGCCGATCTTGTCAGCCGTCAAGCCAAAATCCTTGGCCCGGTGCATCAGGTGATAAACCTCGGCCGAGCGCAGCAGCGCCTTTGTCGGGATACAGCCCCAGTTGAGGCAAATACCGCCAAGATGTTCGCGTTCGACAATCGCCACACTCAGGTCAAGTTGCGCGCCACGGATCGCCGCGACATAACCGCCCGGACCGGCACCAACTACGATCAGATCAAAGGATTTCTCGGCCATTTTGCCCTCCGGATGAAAATATGGTTTGGTATTAAACCATTTCTCTGAATCCGGCAATCATTGCGGACCTGCGCAAGATTAATTCATCGGGCCATAATGCGACGCATCGAAATGTCGGCAAGTGCCCTGCAAGCGCAGCAAATCGCAAGAAATCGCGTGGCTTACACCGTCAACGCCCCGAATCAGGCGTTGCGTAATTCGCGGACTGTGGACGAATAGCCACCCGCTTTTAGGTAGGTCCGTTCCCGCGCCGTGGTTTTGCGATCCAGCGCATCATTGCGGTAAGGGAAGCGGCCAAACCGGCGGATCACCTCGCGATGGCCCTTGGCATGCAGCAGGTTTTCAGCCCCGGCATCCGGCATCCGTGTCATCATCAAACGCACGCAGCGCTCCTGATCGGTCAGACTTTCGGAGTGCATCAGGGGCAGGTAATAAAACTGCCGCTGGGGTTCGGGAACCCGCAGGTCAAAGCCGTTTTCAATCGCCTTTTTGGCAACGCAGACGGCTTTTCGGTCGGTATAAAAGGCCCGCCCGGACCCGCGAAACATGTTGCGCGGGAACTGGTCCAGCAGGATCAGCAGCGCCAGAGATTTCTCCGGATCACACACCCAATCGTGAAAGTCACCGGCTGCGGCTTTTTCCCAGGCTTCGCCAAAGCGTTCCTGAATGGTTGCATCCAATTCTTCGGTGGCATTGTACCAGCCCGCCGGGCCAACCTCATCCACCCAGAACCGAATTATCTCACTTGCGTCCGCCATAGCACCCTCCGCTCCGAACAACGCGACTAGTGTGAAGTTTTCGTAAAGATACTGGCATTTTCAAGGCAATAAAATTACTCAACGTCATGTGTGTCTTCTGGGTTACTTTCTTCGTGCTGGGCCATTTCAATCGCGATCTCTTGCGCGACCTCAACCGCCACCGGCGAGGCCGAAGGCGAAACCGGCGCATAGGCCGAGGTTTCGCCAATCGACGGTGCCGCGCGCTGGGTCATCCGGTAGAAGGCGTAACCTGTTGCCACGGCCATCACGACACCAAGGAAGCCAAAGAAGCTGAACGGCCCAAACCGGCCCATCAACCAGCCCAGAATAATCGGCCCCATGATCGCCCCGATGCCGTTCACAAAGATCAGCCCGCCTGAAGCGGCGGCCATATCCTCGATCTCCAGAAAGTCGTTGGTATAGGCGATGTATAGCGAATACAATGGGTTAGAGATGCCGCCGACCACGAAGGCCAGGAACAACAGCCACAGGAAATTGCCGTGGTAAAACAGCCCAACCAGCATCGTCACGGCCCCCAACAGGTTCAGTCCGGCGATCAGCACCCGGCGATCCATCCGGTCGGAGAACCAGCCAATCGGGTACTGGCAGAACATGCCGCCGATATAGATGAAAGCAACAAAAATCGAGATGTCGCGCACGCTCATCCCCGCTTGGGCGCCAAAGATTGACGACATGCCAAACAGGGCCGAAAACACCATACCCAGCAAAAACGCCCCGACGAAACCAAGGGGTGAGGTTGTAAACAGCGCCCGCAGGGTCATCGGTTTGGTGGTGTGAAACAACGGCGCCGGGCTGACCGACAGCAAGATCGGCGCAAACGACACCGACACCAGCACGGACGAGATGATGAACAGGTTATAGCCGCCGGGATCCGCGACGTTCAGCAACCCTTGCGCGGTCACGATACCGATCATCTGCACGATCAGGTAAACCGACATGGTCTGGCCGCGGTTTTCATTGGTCGCGCTGTCGTTCAGCCAGCTTTCGGCAACCACGTAAACGCCGGAAAAGCAAAACCCGATCACGACCCGCATCAAGGTCCAGATCAAGGGATCAGGGGCGGCGGCGTAAAGGATCAGCACGGCTGAAATCAGCGACGCAAGGGCTGCAAACACCCGCACATGCCCCACCCGCCGGATCATTTCCGGCGCCAAGCGCGAGCCGCCAAGAAAGCCCACGAAATAGGCCGACATCACGATCGACATCCAGGTCGTTGAAAACCCCTCGGACGTACCGCGCACCCCCAACAGGGTGCCCTGCAGGCCATTGCCCAGCATCAACAGCAGCATGCCCAGAAGCAGCGCCCATGTGTTTCGCACCACTGACAGCATGGCGGGTTCCTTTTGTCGTCGTTGGGTCGCGCTTAGCAGACCGTGCATGGCCAGACATTGTCCTAAAACGACAATCTGGTGAAAAAACCGCGTCGTTGGCAGGCGTTTGCTTAGTCAGGCAGTAAAAGTGAGCTGTCGCCGTAGGAAAAGAAGCGGTATTCCTGCTTGATGGCGTGCTGATAAATTGCGCGAATGCGCGCCTGTCCCATAAGCGCTGAAACCAGCATCAGCAAGGTCGATTTTGGCAAATGGAAATTTGTCATCAGCCCGTCGGTTATGCGGAATTTATAACCGGGTTTGATGAAAATATCGGTGTTGCCGCGAAAGGCGTGCATCTTGCCGTCTGGGCTGGCGGCACTTTCGATCAGCCGCAGGGCCGTGGTGCCAACCGGGATGATCCGCCCGCCTGCGGCTTTGGTCTGGTTGATCTCGGCAGCTGCGGTTTCTGAGACCTCGCCGCGTTCAGAATGCATCTTGTGGTCGGACACGTCATCAACCTTGACCGGCAGGAACGTGCCTGCCCCGACATGTAAGGTGACATAGCTGAAATCGACACCGGTTTTTGTCAGTCGGTCCAACAAATCCAAATCAAAATGCAGCGACGCGGTTGGGGCAGCGACGGCACCCGTGGTTTTGGCAAACACCGTTTGGTAATCGGTCTTGTCCTGGTCATCGACGGGTCTGAGGGCGGCAATGTAAGGCGGAAGCGGCATCGCGCCGACGGCTTCAAGGGCTGCGTCAAACGCCGCACCCGTTAGGTTGAAGCGCAAGCGCACCTCACCATCGCGCTTGTTTTCAACGCGCGCTTCAAGGTTTGCGCTGAACTGTACGATCTCACCTTCCTTCAGGCGCTTCCCCGGTTTTGCCAGCGCCTGCCAGTCGCCATCAGAGCCGGGCGACAGCAACGTCACCTCAACCTTAGCGCGGGTTTCGCCTTGGTCTGAGTGGCGCACGCGTTCGCCAAACAGCCGGGCCGGAATGACCTTGGTGTCGTTCAAAATCAACCGATCCCCTGCGCGCAGGATATCCGGTAGGTTCGTGACCACCCGGTCGGCCAGACCACCTGCATCCGCCACCAACAGTTTTGAGGCGCTGCGCGGCACCGCAGGCCGGGTTGCGAT
>CAYXXQ010000111.1:5199-9701 GCA_964469075.1 uncultured Rhodobacter sp. | reverse complement strand
CCACCAGTGCCCGGTTTATAGCCGATGATCTTGTGGACCGAGGTGAAATGACGCCAGCGGTAAAGCGAAAATTTCTCATCAAGCGCGATCATTGTTTCGGCCAGTTGATAAAGCGCGTTCTCTGGCGTTGGGGTTTCATAGACCTTCAGCCAGGCCGCGCGCACTGACGGGTTGGATTGGTATTCCTCGGACCAATCACGATCAAGCGCCTTTGCTTCAATCGCGTGGCCAGCCTTATGCAATGCGGCGATGACGCTGTCGTAAAGGCTGGGCGAGGTCAGCGCCTGTTCCAGCGCTGGCCAGATATGCGGCAGGTTCCGATGCGCACTTGCCAGACGCTTGTTTTTGTTGCCAAGGATAAACTCGACATGTCGGTACATGAACGACAGTTGCCCGGACGCCGTCGACAGATGGTCGCGGAATTCGTTGAAGCCTTCGGTGGTGATGGTCGACAAGATATTCCAGGAATCTGCAATATAATCAAGGAAGTGGCCCGCGCGACTTAGGATGATCAGGGCGTTCGCAATATTGCCCTGCTGGACTTGTTCGCGTGCGTTGAACAGCTCAAAATGCAGGCCGCGGAACAGCAATTCCTTGACCTGACCCATGACGAAGAAACACATCTCGTCATAGCCCTCGCTGCGCGGATGTTGCAGCGACAACAGCAAATCAATGCTTTGATAGTCGATGTAAGGATTGGTCTGGCCGTCAAAATCAATCATCGGCTCACCACCAGTTTCCTTGACTTTGTTGTCACGCGACTGGGCTGTGGATTTCCCCATTGGCCGGGGATCGGTCGAGGCGACGACTTTGCTGGCGTCGATCAGCTGGGGGTAAACCGGGTGATATCTGGGCATCAGAAACCTTCCTTCGGGCCAACAAGGGCGGCAAGTCTGCGCCCAAGATCGGTGTCATTTGCCAGGTCTTCGGCAATGTCAAAATGGTTGCGCGCGGGCATTTCCAAAAGCTCTGCCTTAGTGCCAGCTTTGGCTAACAACCGGCCGAAGTAACGGCTTTGACGCTTAAACTCATCAGTTTCCTGACGCCCCCAGGCGATCAGGGTCGGGGGAAAGCCGCGCAGGTCGGCATGTGCCGGGCTGTTTCGGGCAGCGGATGCCGCATCCATCCCAACCGCGTCATTTATGTAGGTGCCAAGCAGCGGTTCAAGGTCAAATACGCCTGACAACAAGACGACCCCACATGGCATCAGATCACGCGGTAGGCCTAAGCAGCACATCGCCGCAAGATGCGCGCCCGCCGAACTGCCGGAAAGGACAATCCGCGTGCGATCAATCCCAAGATCATCCGCACGGCGCCCAAGGCAGGCGACCGCTTGGGCGCATTCGGCGGTGATGGCATCAAGACTGGCATCCGGCGCGAGGGTGTAATCAACCGCCGCATAGGCCATCCCCCGTTTCAAGGTGTCGGGTGCTGGAAAAAAGGACTCAGTTTTAGACAACTCCTGCCAATACCCGCCGTGCAGGAAAATATGCAGCGGCACCGGCTGATCCCCGCCGGGATGCACGAAATCAATCGTGTTGCTGGGCCTCTGGCCATAAGCAATCGTCTGAACCTTCGGCAGCGCCGCATAAGCGGCACGGCTTTTGTCGATATAGGCCGCGATAAATGGGTCAATCGGCCCGTCCAGTGCGGAGCTGGGGGAGTAGGCGATGTTGCGCGTCGCCACATCCATTTCACGCCATTGCGGCAGGTCGTCGGGTTTCATGGCCATCCTTTTTTAGGAGCAGGCTAAGCGACGCTGCGGTTTTGGCAAGGTGGAATGGCGGTAACTTGGTATTGAAATCGGGAATACCGGTCGCGCCGGGGTTTTCACTTGCCGATACTTGCAAAAACCACGACGCTTGGGCGCGGTAGGGCCTTCAGTCGGCTTTGGGGTGGGATCAGCGGGTGCAACAGAACGACCAAGATTTTCTGGTGCAGCTTTTTGAGGCTGCCGTCGCAGCGGCTGACCCGGCCCAAGCAATCGCGCCGTTCATGCCCGCAAAACCCAAAGGCAGAACTGTTGTGATCGGGGCCGGCAAGGGTGCAGCCCAACTGGCGCAAGCTTTTGAGCGTCAGTGGAACGGCCCGCTTTCCGGCACAGTCGTCACGCGCTACGGCTTTGCGGTTCCCTGCACGCACATTCAGGTGCTTGAGGCTGCGCATCCCGTGCCGGATGAAGCCGGTTTGGCTGCGTCACAAGCATTGTTTGATGCGGTTCAGGGTCTTGGTGTCGATGACTTGGTGGTGGCGCTGATTTCTGGTGGCGGTTCGGCCTTGTTGGTGGCCCCCGCGCTGGGGTTAAGCCTTCGGGATGAGGTCGCGGTCAATCAGATTTTGCTGGCCTCCGGCGCGCCGATTTCGGTGATGAACATGATCCGCAAACATGTTTCTGCGATCAAAGGCGGTCGGCTGGCAGCGGCGGCACATCCGGCCAAGGTCGTCAGTCTGGTCGTATCTGATGTGCCGGGCGATGATCCGGCGCAGGTGGCCTCGGGGCCGACCGTTCCTGACAGAACCAGCGCCGCAGATGCCTTGGCCGCAGCAGGCCGGTATGACCTGGAACTGCCGGATCACATCCGCCAGGCGATTGCGCAAAGTAAGGCACCTTTGCCGGATGACAGCACCTTTGCCCGCAATCAGGTGCATGTAGTCGCGTCTGCTTCGAAGTCGCTGGCAAGGGCAGCGAAAGAGGCGGAACGGGCGGGCATCCCTACGGTTATCCTGTCGGATTCCATTGAGGGCGAGGCGCGGGATATCGGCCTGATGCACGCCGCGATTGCCCGTGAAGTTGCCCAAAAGAACCGCCCGTTTCAGAAGTCTGTACTGATCCTGTCGGGCGGTGAAACCACCGTCACGATCCGAAACCCGAAAGGGCGCGGTGGCCGGAACAGTGAGTTCCTACTTTCCTTCGCGTTGGGGATTGCGGGGGTTCAGGGCATTGCGGCCCTTGCTGCCGATACCGACGGGATTGATGGCACCGAATCCAATGCCGGGGCGTTTGCTGATGGCGACACTGCACAGCGCATTCGCGAATGCGGCCATGATCCTGGTGATCTGTTGCGCCGGAACGAGGCCTGGAAAGCCTTTGATCTGGTGGACAGTTTGTTTTGCCCCGGCCCAACCGGCACGAATGTTAATGACTTCAGGGCGATTCTGATCCGGTGAAGGCAAAGCCAATGTTTGCGATCAGCGATTGTTGTTTTGCACCTTCGCGACCCATCCGTTAAGGCAATAGTCTGGCAACCGCCCAAACCGGAGGGAAAGATGACCGACAGCACTGAGTATACCCCACCCAAAGTGTGGACATGGAACAAGGAAAACGGCGGGAAGTTCGCCTCAATTAATCGTCCGATTGCCGGTGCAACCCACGACAATGACCTGCCGGTTGGTCGCCATCCTTTGCAGCTTTACTCCCTCGCGACGCCAAATGGGGTCAAGGTCACCGTCATGCTTGAAGAGCTGTTGGCGCTGGGCCATGAAGGGGCCGAGTACGACGCCCATCTGATCAATATCAGTGAGGGCGATCAGTTTTCCAGTGGCTTTGTTGCGGTCAACCCAAACTCCAAAATCCCGGCTTTGATGGATCACAGCACCAAACAGCCCACCCGATTGTTTGAATCCGGTGCAATCCTTTTATACTTGGCGGAAAAGCATCAGGCATTGATGCCCAAAGACGCAAGTTTGCGGCCTGAAATGCTGTCATGGCTGTTCTGGCAGATGGGCAGCGCGCCTTATCTGGGCGGTGGATTTGGCCATTTCTATGCCTACGCGCCGTTCAAATCAGAATATGCCATCGACCGATTCGCGATGGAGGTGAAGCGCCAGCTTGACGTGCTGGACCGGCGCCTGGCCGACGCGCAATTCATGTGCGGTGACGACTATACCATCGCCGATATCGCGATCTTCCCGTGGTATGGCGCGCTTGTCAGCAACAAGGTTTATGAGGCGGCGGAATTTCTGGATACCGCGTCTTACAAGAACCTGAACCGCTGGACGCAAGAGATTTCCGAACGCCCGGCCGTGAAGCGCGGCATGATGGTTAACCGCGCCTGGGGCCTCCCTGAAGGCCAGTTGCGCGAGCGCCATGAGGCCAGCGATTTTGACACCAAAACCCAAGACAAGATCGAGGCATCTGAAGCAACCGCTAAGGATTGATCCGGTGACGTCAGGCCGGGGTAATCCGGCCTGACCCCCAAACTGCGCGGCAACAGACCATGCCAATATAATGCAGAGTGGCCATAACATATTGCAATTTATAAGTGTGTGTGTTTATACCCGACTCACATTTGGTATTTTTTGTGTAATTTTGTTACAAGACGGGGCCGAAACAGCTAATATTCTTCGAGTATTCCTGCCGGCAGACTATTTTTGATGACTCAGCTACAGCGTATACTTCACATCGACGATGACCCGGATATCCGTGAAATCGCGCGTCTCTCTCTGGAAAATCTGGGTGGTTTTGAACTGCTGCAATGTGCCAATGCCAAGGAATGCATGCA
>CAYXXQ010000111.1:0-5099 GCA_964469075.1 uncultured Rhodobacter sp. | reverse complement strand
CCCAGTTTGTTCAGGCCAAGAACCGGCGCGATGCCGCGAATGCGATGTGCGTGATAGTTAAGGGTGGAAATCGCACCATCCTGCGCCGTAGGGGCAGAAATCGCGTCTTCCAAGCGTCTGAAATCGTCCTGAAGATCGCAAAGTGACGCGATAAAGCGCGTGCGGATGCCGCTTAAGCGTTGCTGATATTGTTCCTGGTCAATCACGGGGTTCTCCGGTTTGCGCGACTGCTGGTTGCTTGTTTCATCCGACACTTCGCAGTCGGGGATGCTGGAAACGGCCATTTGGTGGCCCGTTTTGGTCGTCTTCCCAATCTTCCAGACGGTTTTCGGCCTCTACCATCACCGCCTCGATCACGCGCTCATTGCCAAAGCCGCTGAACAGGCCGGGGGCGCGAATGCTGCTTTGGATGATCCGGGTGTCAATCTCGCCGCCGAGCTTGTCAACCAGGCCCATCTGGGCGACCGTGTGTTGCACCATGATGCCAAGCTCATCGCTGAGGCTGTAGCGGTCATTGCCGGTATTGGCGACTATGAAATGGCCAAACCCGGCATAGGAAAACAGGCAGGTATCGCTGTAAATGTTTTCGGAAATCGCATCGGCGATGTCGGTGATATAGTCGATGTAACTGCGCGGACCGAATTGGCGGTAAAACGGTTTGATCCCGGCGACTTTCAGCGCTGTCACTTCCCCAAGGAACAGCTTGCTGCGATCAAGTTGCAGCAGATAATTGCGGAAACTGTCGTAGTCCATGTAGCCCGGCATATCGTCAATATCAAAGCTGTCTTCCAGCTCGATCGCTGGTTCGTAAACAAGGCTTTGGGTCAGTTCATCCAGCTTGCTTTTCGCCCGCCGGCTTGTCTGAATCTCCCGGTTGAGGTTCTGGGCAATGGACAGGCGGGTCTTTAGTTCTACGGGTTCAAACGGCTTGGTAACATAGTCGGTGGCACCGGCGGCAAAAGCGCGGTCAATATACTTGCGATCAGACATCGCCGTCAGCATGATGATCGGCGTTTTGCGGTATCCTGGGGTGTTGCGGATCATCTCGCACAGCTCAATCCCATCGGTTTCCGGCATCTGGATATCCAGCAACACACAGTCAAAGGGCGTGTCGGCGATATCCATAATGTCCAGCGCCGAGGCGGCGCATTGTGCGGTTTTCACTTCGCCATAGCCCATCGACATCAGCGAAAGCTCAAGGACTTCAATGATGAACGGATCGTCATCAACGGCCAGAATTTTCATGTTGTCGTTCATAACATCACAAGCCTTTTGTGCGGTTTGTCGAACTCGGATGCGAACGAAGGCAGGATTAACCTTGTCTGTGCTGCGCACCCCTCACTCACGACTCAGAATAGGCGGGGAAAATGTCTATAATTTGTCTGAAATCAAGGCAACGCTGCCGTAATCCTCGGTTTCGGTGGGTTTGGCCTGCGGCATTTTGGACCGCGTGAAATAGGAAGCGGTGGCCCGACTGTCGGGCCCTAGGCCAGGTCAAGCTCGACGAAAAAGGTCGATCCCTGGCCGGGTGCACTGTCGTAATCAATCACGCCGTTATGGGCGATGACGATTTGTTCGGTGATGCTCATTCCCAAGCCCGTGCCATCAAATGCCCGGTGGTCTGAGCTGTCGACCTGGCTGAACCGGCTGAACACCACATCGCGGGAGTTTTCGGGAATACCGATGCCGAAATCCGTAACCGTCACCCGCGCCTTGCCGTCTGTTTCCGTCAGGTCGATGACAACCTTGTCAGCACCGTTTGAAAACTTGACGGCATTTGACAGAAGATTGGCCATAACCTGCAACATCCGGTCGTGATCAGCCCAGATCATCAGGCTGTCATCACTGGCGTTAACGCTGATGGTGATACCTTCGGTTTCAGCAAACCCGCTGATTGATTCAACCGCTTCGGTGACCACATCAACAAGGTTGGTATCCGCGAAATCATAGGTCATCTGACCTGATTCCAGCTTTTGCAGATCCAGCAGATCATTGATCAGATCGGCCAGCCGCTTGCTGTTTTTGTAGGCGATTTCCTGCACTTTGGCGGCACGCTCAGGTGCGTCGTCAAAGGCCCCGCTTTGCAACAATCCAAGCGCGCCCATGATTGAAGTGAGGGGCGTGCGCAATTCGTGGCTGACGATGGAAACAAACTGCGATTTCACTTCGTAGGCTGACTTGGCCCGGTCGCGTTCGCGCCGAAGCTCGTCCAACTGATCCAATCCTTTGCGGTACAGCCGCAGGAAAATCAGCGAACAATCGGCCACAAAATAGAGGACGAAAATGACTGTAAAGAATTGCAGCCACATGTCGGACCGCAGCGGCGGGTTCGCCTCCCATATATCGCTTAGGGGGATATAAAGGAAAGAAACGCAGTATATCGCCAGTCGCACTGCCAGGATTTTGGGCAGTTGGTGGTTGTTGACGGCCGCAAAAAGCCCGGCGGCAAACAGGAAGAACAGTGGCGTGAAATGCGCCTTGTGCCCCTCCATCTTGGCGACGAGAAGGGCGAATGTACTGACCGCAATCGCGCTGAAGATCGAGCTTAGCAACAATTGCAGGTAAAGATTTAGGGCCGTGTCGCTGTCGCCGCCCTGCCAAAGCATGACTTTCCTTGAAATGCAATAGTCCAGCGCCTCCGCGACCTCGCATAGCAACAGGCAAAATAGCGCCACCGGCACGCTGTAAAAATACCCTGCCAACATGGCAGAGCCCAGATATGTCACCTGGCGCTGCCAAAACAGCGCCATGCCGCCGGTTACGTAGTCTTTTAGCTGTTTTTCAAGCCTGTTGACCCGGGCCGCTGACAACCGCCGCCGCCTGGTCAGAACAATGGCGGCGCGCAGGGCTCTTTTGCGGAAAATGGCATAGCCACCCGTTGGTTTCGGCGTTGCAAGATCTACCTCTAGATTGGCCAATTGCTTGCGGTCCACGTGTCCGGGGCGGTTTGATCGAAGGATCAAATAATCCGCGATTGCATGCCGCAGCTCCGGTCAAGACACTGACCGATGCGCGGGTTTCAGTCTTTGGAATGATCGAAAAATGTGGCCAATAGATGTCTGCTGGCGGGCATTAATGCGAATTCGCGTGAAGTCCGGGCGAATCGGTTTCGGTCGCGACACGGTCGGCCTTGGGTGCAATTGAGGGTAGAGCTTGGCCCAGGCCAAGGGTCGGATCACATGCCCCAGCGTCGCCCTGCGATCAACCGCAACACACGCCAAACGACCCGCGAATGCCGCTGACGACCCGCAAATCAACCCGGCAAAACGCCTTAGTTAAGCGGATAGCCGTTTTCAGTCGATGTGGTAAGTTTGCGCCCCTTAACAGGGCTGGGCTGCCTTTCCAAAATACGGAAATCCTTCATCAGAAAAGTCGTGTCGATATAGGTTGTTTTATGGGGAATATAGCCGGATTGCTGGAATGTACCCGTCGCTTCGGTCACATCGCCAATGGAGGCTTCGGCCAGAAATCGGTCCATCAAATCCTGATTTGCGATGGTGAAAGAAATGCGGGTCGGGTGTTTTTTGAACGCTGTTTCCTCGTGTCCCGGCGGGTCAAGCGAGATGTCCACCAACAGCTTGTGAACCGGTGGCTTCATATACAGCATTTCAGCGATTTCGCCGACAATCTGGAATTGTGAATAGTATTCAATCATAGTCCCTACCTGATACTCGTAACATATTTATCCGGGCCGCGTCAGGTCTTCAAAAACATAAAGATCTGATCAATTTGCCGCAAAGCATTAGCATAGAATGTCAGGTTAAGCATCCAACCTGTCGATATCTTGATCAACTCCGGTCTTTTTAGGGGAAATCCTGGGATGGGTCTGGCATATGGCAATGCGGTCGAGTGGAGGGGTAGGGCAAACCCGATTCGAATCAAACCATCGCGATTCGTCGAATACGCCGGGATTTTCGAACTGTTCGGCATATTTTGTCCACAATGCCCAAATTTTAGGCGTTGTGTCGGGAAATTCAAAAAATACCAGATATCGTAGACGCCCCAACATTCGGACAAAATCGCCTGATGGTTGTTTCCACTTCTGACACAATTTCGCCCTATTTTGCCCCTTTGTGGACAATTTTGTGGATATTAAGGCAAAATTATGGCCCAAATGCCTCAAAAGAATAATATTGAGGTAGATGGCAAAATGGAAATCCTGTGTAAACAGGGGGCAGGCAGACCCGACTTCTCCCCTTGCTTGTGCCGCTCAAATTGGCGGCGCTTTGTGGCAAGGCAAACTCATCTAAACCGTTGGATTCGTTTAAATTTGCGTAAGGTGCTGTTTGCATCTGACGCTCCAGTATCTTTTCATCCAGTTGTAACGATTTTCCCAGCTTTGGCGCTTTTTGCAGCCCAGGCCCCTGTACCTTGTGTGTCCAACCCGGAAACAGCCCATTTTTTTGGCGCGACCGCCAAAAGACAGGAGGCGTTATGCTGACAACAACCCTATCTTTTCAAAACCTGCACAACCACGGCGAGTTATTCGTCAATTTGCTGAAGGCCCGCAGGCAATGTTTCATCGTCCAGAACAATTGGGATCTGCCCGAATCCGAGGGCATGGAATACGACCAGTATGACACCCCGGCCAGCCGCTGGATCGCGGTGCATGAACGTGGTGAAGTCCTGGCTGGAATTCGCCTGACGCCAACAACCGCGCGTTGTGGCATGTATTCTTACATGATCCGCGATGCCCAGAAAGGTATGCTGGACTCCATCCCCTCAGACCTGCTGGATTTTGAGGCGCCGGTTGACGCGCAAATCTGGGAATCCTCGCGTGTTTTCGTGTCCCAGTCGGTGCCCGCGAAAATGCGGATCAGGGTGCAGACCGATCTTATGAACGAAATGATCCGATCTTCGCGGACATTGGGTGCGACCCAGATTTTGGGGCTGGTCCCGGCGGTTTGGTCACGGTGGATCGGCAAGCTTGGGCTTCATGCAGAACCAGCCGGCCCGAAGATGGAAATTGAAGGTGTGAATACCCAGGTTGCCCTGATGCGGCTGTCGTCAAGCATGCATTGACGGGGTTGGATCGCTGATAACGGGATGCCCTTTCAAGGGCCATAGAGGGATGCGGCCGGCACGACCCTAGACTTAGC
>CAYXXQ010000110.1:0-9713 GCA_964469075.1 uncultured Rhodobacter sp. | reverse complement strand
TTGTCGCCCCAGTTGCGTTCGGTCAAAGCCTCAATCAGCGGCACGAACACCCCCAGCACCCGCTTGTCTTTGGGCACCCACTGTTCCTGCATCCGCCGCAAGGCCGCCGCCGAGGCGGTGTTACAGGCCAGAATCACCAAGTCGCAACCTGCATCAAACAGCCGCTGAACACCTTTGCAGGTCAGTTGGTAAATATCGTCGGCATCGCGCACGCCGTAAGGCGCATGCAGATTGTCGCCATAGTAAACCAGCGGCAAATCCGGCATCAAATCATGCACTTCGCGATATACGGTCAAGCCGCCAAGGCCAGAATCAAAAATGCCGACTGCCATGTGAGTTACCTGTCGTGTTGTGTGCCTGATCATTCATAAACCGGGCGTTTCATTTGGACTATAGGTCGGCTGAAAAGGGAAATCCATGACAGCTTGGGCAATACTTCGCCCCAGGCCGGGCCTGGGTCTTGGCCAAGAATACCCGCTGACCCACCAACGAAAAAGGGCCGCCCGAGGGCAGCCCTTTCAAATTCACAAATCTCACAAGGCTTAACGCTTGGAGAACTGGAAGCTGCGGCGGGCTTTGCGCTTGCCGTATTTTTTACGTTCCACAACACGCGCATCGCGGGTCAGGAAGCCGGCGGCTTTCAGCGCGCCGCGCAGGGACGGTTCATAAAGCTGCAACGCTTTGGAAATGCCGTGCTTGACTGCACCAGCCTGACCCGACAGACCGCCGCCTTTGACAGTGGCCATCACGTCAAACTCACCGGCGACACCAGCAACATCGAACGGCTGACGCAGAACCATTTGCAGCACGGGACGTGCGAAATATGTGCTCATGTCCTTGCCATTAACCGTCACCTTGCCAGAGCCGGGACGGATCCAGACGCGGGCAACCGCATCTTTCCGCTTGCCGGTAGCATATGAACGGCCAAGCGCGTCGCGCACGGGTTCCCGTGGGGTCACGACAACAGCTTCAGCGACAACCGCCGCTTCGCCGGAAACAGCCGCCTGGAGGTCTTCAAGAGAATTGATTTGATCGCTCATGATTATGCGCTCCGGGTGTTTTTGGAGTTCATGGCGGCAACGTCCAGAACTTCAGGGTTTTGCGCTTCATGCGGATGATCGGCACTGGCGTAAATGCGCAGGTTTTTCATCTGCTGACGCGACAGCGGGCCGCCGGGCAGCATGCGCTGAATGGCTTTGGACAGAACCCGCTCGGGGAACTTGCCTTCCAGGATCTGGCCAGCCGTACGCTGTTTGATGCCGCCGGGATGGCCGGTATGCCAGTAATAGATCTTGTCGCTGCGCTTCTTGCCGGTCAGCTGGATCTTGTCCGCATTGATGATGATGACATTGTCACCCATATCCATATGCGGCGTGAACGACGCCTTGTGCTTGCCACGCAGGCGCATGGCCACGATAGAGGCAAGACGACCCAGAACGATGCCTTCGGCGTCGATTAGGATCCATTTCTTGTCAATATCAGCAGGTGTTGCTGTGTAGGTTTTCATAATTCCACCGTTTCGGGTTGGTATTGCGACGCCAAAACCGGCCTCGCGTAAACTGATGGGTGGGTTCTAAGGATATTTGGGGCGCAGTCAACTGCTGTTATCTTGAATTAACTGTGTTATATCAATGCGTTACAAAATAGGTATAATAATACCCCACAGTTTAGCGCTTCGGCGGGATGGAATAGGTGACACTGGCCCGCGCCACTGGTTTGTCGTCATGCACCGAATGGATCAGCACATCGCCCACCGACAGGGTTTTGCCCAGCTTCAGGATGCGCGCATCCGCCAGCAGATCGCCGGGCTGGGGTTTGCGCATGAAATCAATGCTGCAATTGGTGGTGACGGTCAGCGCCTCGGGGCCGATCATCGCCAGGGTCGCCATGTAAAACGCGCAATCAGCCAACGCGAACATCGACGGGCCGGATACCGTGCCGCCCGGGCGCAGGTTGCTGTCGTTGATGAACATCCTGACCGTGACGCCATCCTCATGGATCTCGGTCACATCGAACTGATCTTTGACCTGTGGAAACTCACGGTCAATCAGATCGTGCAGCTCGGCGATTGTCATGACTGGTTTCATTATCCGGCTTTCGTAAGGGTTTCTGCACCGCTAAACTTGCCGCAGCCACGCTTGGATACAAGAGGAAATGCACCATGACCGACCCAATTCTGCTGCGCGAAAACAAAGACGCGATCGCGACCCTGACGCTGAACAGCCCTGGCAGCCTGAACGCGCTGTCAGACGCGATGCTGGCAGCATTGCAAGCGCAGCTTGAAGCGTTGGAGCAGGATCCCAGTATCCGCGCGGTGATCCTGCGCGGAGGTGGCAAAGCGTTTTGCGCGGGCCATGATCTGAAGGAAATGACTGCCGGACGGCAGGCCGAAGATGGCGGGGCTGCCTATTTCGCCGATCTGTTCGCGCGCTGTGCTGCGATGATGACGACGATCCCCCGCCTGCCCCAGCCGGTGATCGCCGAGGTGCACGGCATCGCCACCGCCGCCGGCTGCCAGTTGGTGGCCAGCTGCGACATGGCCGTGACGGCGGACGGCACGCGGTTTGGTGTAAACGGCGTCAATATCGGCTTGTTCTGCTCCACTCCGATGGTGGCGCTTAGCCGAAACATTCCGCGCAAGCAGGCGTTTGAGATGCTGACCACCGGCCAGTTTATTGACGCTCGCAAGGCTGCGGCTTTGGGTCTGGTCAATCGCGTCGTGGCCGGGGATGATCTGGCGACAGAAACCCGGGCGCTGGCGGAAACGGTTGCTGGCAAGCTGGGGGCAGCGGTCAAGATCGGCAAGCAAGCGTTTTATCAGCAGATGTCCATGTCGCTGGAGGCGGCCTATGCCTATACCGGGGACGTGATGGTGGAAAACATGCTTTATCGAGAAACCGAAGAAGGGATTGCGGCGTTTTTGGAAAAGCGCGATCCCGCGTGGCAGCAATAGGCCGGGGTTTATCGGGCCGATGTTGTGGAGTTGAGTATTTCGGCAACAAAGAAACAGGGGGACCGATTTAGCCCCCCTGCTGGTGTTTTGGTCAACTGATTTTCGTCAGCAGGGTGTCAAGGCTGGCCTTAGCGTCGCCATAGAACATCCGGGTGTTTTCCTTGAAAAACAGCGGGTTTTCAATGCCGGAATAGCCGGTGCCTTGACCGCGTTTGGAAACGAACACCTGCTTGGCTTTCCAGACTTCCAGTACCGGCATGCCAGCAATGGGAGAGTTTGGATCCTCCTGCGCCGCTGGATTGACGATGTCGTTTGAGCCGATGATCATCACCACGTCGGTTTGCGGGAAATCGTCGTTAATCTCGTCCATTTCCAGCACGATGTCGTAAGGCACCCTTGCCTCAGCCAGCAGCACGTTCATATGGCCGGGCAAGCGCCCTGCGACCGGGTGAATGCCAAAGCGCACGGTTTTGCCTTTGGCGCGCAAACGACGCGTCAACTCGCTGACCGATTGCTGGGCCTGGGCCACCGCCATGCCGTAACCCGGCACGATGATCACGCTGTCAGCGTCGTCAAGGGCTGCGGCCACGCCATCGGCATCAATGGCGATTTGTTCGCCTTCGATCTCCATCGCCGGGCCTTTGGCGCCGCCAAAGCCGCCGAGAATAACCGCCAGAAACTGCCGGTTCATCGCCTTGCACATGATGTAGCTGAGGATCGCGCCGCTTGAACCGACAAGTGCGCCGGTCACAATCAGAAGGTCATTGCCCAGTAAGAAGCCGGTCGCCGCCGCCGCCCAGCCGGAATAGCTGTTCAGCATTGATACCACTACCGGCATGTCAGCGCCGCCAATCGCCATCACCAGATGCGCGCCGACCACAAAGGCAATCGCCGTCATCAGATAAAGCGTCCAGCTGCCCGCCCCTTGCATGTAAAGCACCAACAGCGCCAATGAAGCCGCGACCATCAGGATGTTCCACAGATGCCGTCCGGGCAGGATCAAAGCCTTGCCGTCAAGCGAACCGGCCAGCTTGCCATAAGCGATGATCGAGCCGGTAAAGGTGATCGCGCCGATGAAGACGCCCAGGAAAATCTCAACCTCGTGGATGACCTCTTCGGCGTGGCTGGCGAAATCATGCGCTGTCAGATCGGAGTTGAGGCCGATAAACACCGCCGCCAGACCGACAAAGCTGTGCAACGCCGCCACCAGTTGCGGCATGCCGGTCATTTCGACCCGTTGTGCGACAATCACGCCGACAACAGCACCGACGGCCATCATCACGATCAGAACCGCGCTGATATCCACCAGCGGCCCGCTGACCGTGGCGATGATCGCGATGGCCATGCCGATGATGCCATACCAGACCGCGCGTTTCGCGCTTTCCTGATTGCTGAGCCCGCCAAGGGCCAGAATGAAAAGAACGGATGCCGCGATGTAAGCGGCTGTTACCAAACCTATGCTCATTGTCCTACTCCGCCCTTAAGATTTCTGGAACATTTGCAACATCCGGCGCGTCACCATGAAGCCGCCGACAATGTTGATGGTCGCAATCAGGACCGAGATCGCAGCCAGGACCATCACGATCCAGTTGCCGTCGCCGATCTGCAACAGCGCCCCAAGGACGATGATGCCGGAAATCGCGTTGGTGATCGCCATCAAGGGCGTATGCAGCGCGTGGCTGACATTCCAGATGACCTGAAAACCGACGAAAACCGCCAATGCGAAGACGATGAAATGCTGCATGAAACTGGCGGGTGCGTAGGCCCCGATCAACAGCATCATCGCACCGCCAAGGATCAGCATCAGGGTTTGCTGCATCCCGGATTTTTTCATCGCCGCCGCCTGTTCAGCCGCTTTTTCCGCCGGGGTCTTTTCCGGGGCTGTGGGTTTCTTGGCCGCTATCGCCTGAATTTTCGGCGGTGGTGGCGGGAAGGTGACCGCGCCTTCAAAGGCGACGGTGGCGCCTCGGATCACGTCGTCTTCCATGTCATGCGCGACCTGGCCGTCTTTTTCCGGTGTCAGGTCGGTCATCATGTGGCGGATATTGGTTGAATAAAGCTCGGAACTTTGGGTCGCCATCCGGCTTGGGAAATCGGTGTAGCCGATGATGGTGACGCCGTTCTTGCTTTCAATCTTTTCGTCCATGACCGTCAGATCACAGTTGCCGCCGCGTTCTGCCGCCAGATCAACCACGACCGAGCCGGGTTTTTGCAAGGCCACCATATCTTCAAGCCACAGTTTCGGCGCATCGCGACCGGGGATCAAGGCGGTTGAAATGACGATATCCATGTCCGGCGCCAATTCGCGGAACTTGGCCAATTGTGCGTCACGAAACTCGGGGCTGGAAACGGCTGCGTAGCCACCGGTGGCCGCGCCATCCTGGGCCTCTTCGGCGAAATCAAGATAGACAAACTCCGCCCCCATGCTTTCGATCTGTTCGGCAACTTCGGGCCGCACGTCAAAGGCGTAGACCTGCGCGCCAAGCGAAGTGGCCGCGCCAATGGCGGCCAAACCCGCGACACCCGCGCCGATGATCAGAACCTTGGCCGGGGGCACCTTGCCCGCCGCCGTGATCTGGCCGGTAAAGAACCGTCCGAAATTATTGCCAGCCTCGATCACCGCGCGGTAGCCGGCGATATTGGCCATCGAGCTTAGCGCATCCATCTTCTGGGCGCGCGAAATCCGCGGCACCATGTCCATCGCGATATAGTTGGCACCGGTGTCTTTCATCCGCTCCAACTGTTCGGCGTTCTGGGCCGGATAGAAAAACGAGATCACCAGTTGGCCCTTGCGAACCCACTTTTCCTCGGTCGCGTTTTTCAAGGGGCGGACCTTGGCGACGATATCGGCGGCTTTCCACAAGGCGGTGGCGGTTTTGACAACCTCGACACCGGCATCCTTGTAATCCTGATCCGAGAACCGCGCGGCCATGCCTGCACCACTTTCGATCACGCAATCATAGCCGAGTTTTTGCAGCATCAGGGCTGAGTTTGGCGTCATCGCAACCCGGTTTTCCCCGTCAAATGTCTCTTTAGGCGCTCCGATTTTCAACGCATAGTCCCCTTTTTCTAGCCCTGCTTTTCGCAGACTGTGGCCGCAGGGTGTATCCTGCGGCTGTTTTTTTCGCAATAATGTAAATCTTACTTAACAGGTCATAAGCGAACAGGCGGTATTTCGGAACTGCGACGTCAGGTCACCACTATAGACCTGTCTATGAACGCAACCAATACAGTCATCGCGACCCGATCAGCACGGCAAACGATCTGAAGCCCCGGCGCAAAGCCAAACCGTGCTACAACCAGCGGCGGGTTGCTGCAAAAAACTGGTCGGCGGTGTCTGGATAGGTGGCCCAGATGCCCGCCTCTTCGCTCATGATGAACCTGATTTCAATCACGCGCATGAATACCGGCACCAAAATGATCCCGATGCCCGAGCCCATCAAAAGTGAAAACCCCAGCAGAACCAGCGCATCCGCCAGATAGATCGGATTGCGACTGAACCGGTAAGGGCCGCGCGCGATCAAAGTGCTGGGGATATTGCGCGGCACCACGCTGGTTTTATGGCTTAGAAACTGGGTAAAGGCCCAGATCATCAAGCCAAGGCCAAGGGCGATCAACACCCATCCGATCCAACCCGCCGCCCGGCTGTCAAAGCCCAAAGGGTTCCAGATCAGCGATACTCGCCAGACAACCAGCATGAACAGCAGCAGCCAGACCGGCGGAAGGTCCAAAGCGTTTTTCAAGTTGTATTTCATAGACTTACCCTATGCGCCATGCCGCAAACTTTACCCCGATCATGTGACGACGAAAGCGTCATCCTCCCTGAAACCTTTCATGAATTCGTTAACCTCAGCCGCAAACAGCCTGGCGGTCTTGTTGGTCGGGGGCAACGGTTCATCGGCAAAGAACTGCGGCAATTCATCCTCAAGCTCGGTGAACCCGGCGGCGGCGTTGAACTTCGCCTCAAGACGCAGGGTTTCGCGCGCAATTCTGATCAGCCAATCAGCATCAATATCCGCATCAAACGCGTCATTGATTGCGTCGGCAATCAGCTTGCGGTTCGGATCGGTCACGGTGCGGCCAAAAACGCATAGCCCGAAACTGTCAGCCAGGGCCGAGTTTATCTGCATCCGGTAGCTTTCCGCCGCCACCTCACGCACGGATTTGTCATGGCTGACGAAAGATGGCGCGTTGCCCGTCGTGTGATCGGCCCCCTGGGCTGTCACCATCATGGAAATCGCCGTCACTTCGATGATGCGCGGATCATAAGCGCTGATCGCTTGCCGTTTGATCACCGGCACCCGCGCAACCTTCAGGGCCTCGCCGACCGCAGCGGTGCCGCCTGCGTAAAACCGCCCGGCCGGATTGCCCGCGCGCAGGTCTTTCAGAACCTCGACCATAAAGTCGACATCGCCAAACGCGGCTTTGCCGGCCTCCATCAAAACGCCGATCATGCCGCCGAGTTCAATCGTGTCGACACCAAGGTCATTGGCGATCTCATTGAGCAGCGCCACCTCGTCAGGATCGCGCAAGCCGCAATTGGTCCCCAACAGGCCGATGGTTTCATATTCCAGCGGCGAAACAATCTCTTGCCCGTCTTTGTTCATGTAAACGTTCGAGCATTTTATCATGCAGCCCGGCATGCAGGCATGGCTTGGTTCCCCCCCACGCGACAGGTTCAGTTCACGAATATACTCCCCGCCCATCTTATGCGGGCCACCGCCTTGCGGCGTTGATTGGCCGGACGAAAAATTGTCCGTTGGCAACGCCCCAAGCGTGTTGGTCAAATCCGATACCATCGCCGTGCCCAGTTTTTCCAGCGCCTGCACGGCAGGGCTTTCGGCCAGCAGTTTGTTATACATCTTGACCGCCGACATCACCTTTTTGCGGTCCTTCACAACCGGCATCTTGTGCTTGTCGATCACCACGGCCTTGATCTTTTTTGACCCCATCACCGCCCCGACACCGCCGCGCGCCGCCAGTCGTGAAGGCCGGTTATCGGTGTCCGAAAACGAAATCCCGGCCAGAAGGCCCAGATATTCCCCAACCGGGCCGCAAATCGCCAGACTTACCTTGTCACCAAAGGCCTGGTGCAGGGCTTGGGCACAGTCAAAAACGCCGGTGCCCATGTAAGGGGTCGCCTCGTGAAAGCTGATCTTGCCATCCTTGGCGATATGGATGACCACCCAGTCGTCGCTTTGCTGCCGGAAGGTGATATTGGCGATCTCAAGCTGGCCCATTGCAAAGGCGAAAGTACCGCCTGAATTGGCCTCTTTAACGCCACCGGTCAGCGGACTTTTACAACCGACGCTTAGGCGGTTGGCGTTGGAAAAATTGGTTCCGGCGAATGGCCCGGCCGAAAAGATCAGCGGGTTTTCCGGCCCCAGCGGCTCTTTATCGGCAACATTTTCAGCCAGCAGAGTGCGCGCGATCAGGTAGCGACCGCATTCCACAATGTCTTGGCCGGTCAACGGGGTCCGCTTGATTTCACGGCTTCTGAGGTCAATCTCGATATAGCTGCGCATCTGCACCCCCTGTTTGATCTTGTCCGGTTCACACCTTCCTGCAAGGCTATGCAGATAGGGTCGAAGGTCAATGAATATCTGTTTGTACAAAAACAAATGTGATGAGGTCAGAAATGTCGGATAAGCCGTTTGTCACCGTGATATTGCTGGCCGCCGGGGCGAGTGCGCGCATGATCGGACCTGACAAGCTGTTGGAGCAGATCAACGGCACGCCCTTGTTGCGGCGAATCGCTGTGGCCTGTTGTGACAGTCAGGTGGCCTCGGTTCTGGTGACCCTGCCTGCGACGGATCAGGCGCGCGCGGCCAGTCTTCTGGGCTTGCCAGCGCAGATTGTGCCGGTGAAGGACAGCGCGCGGGGGATGTCAGCTTCGATCCTAGCCGGATTGGCGGCGATGGATCGGCACAGTCAGGCTGTGATGCTGGTTTTGGCCGATATGCCGGATGTGACAACCGCGATGCTGGATGATCTGATCGCGGCATTTGCTGCGGCAAGCCCCGACCAGATTCTGCGCGCGGCAACGGACACCGGCCGGCCGGGCCATCCCGTGCTATTTGGACAGCGTTATTTTCAGGCGTTGCAAAAAATCACCGGCGATGCAGGGGCGCGGGCCGTTTTGAAGGCCCATGCCGACAAGGTGCAGCTTGTAAAAACCCAGGGGGATGCCGCCGTGATCGACCTTGATACTTCAGAAGATTGGCAGGCCTATCGGGCGCGGACTGCTGGTGATGATCTTGGTTAAAACCCGCGCGCCAGGCGCTTACATCGCTTTGCGGATATGATGCGGATTAATCTCAACCCGGGTCATGTTGCGATCACGCAGGCGCCGCAGACGATGTTTTTCTTCGGGGAAAACCTCACTGATTTCAATGCGTTGGGCATTTCCAAGCGCACCTAACGAGAAATCTGCAGGGGCAAAATTTTCCATCCAGACACCGTTAACGGCGATGATTTCATGCTGGTCAAAACTAAGGTGAACATAGTTCAGGCCAACCGTGTCGACCTGCTGCACGTCCTTGTGGTCGATCATTTTCTTGACTGCGGTCAGCTGCTCAACCTCACGCGAGAACACGCGGCCAAAGCTTTCGATCACCGGCAGGCGAGTATTGGGCGACACCATGCAATCGGCGGCAGGCAATCCGGCGCCAAACGCATCCTTGCGGATCAGGACCGGCTTTAGATGCGCGTTGTCCAGCAGAAACCGGCTGGTCATGGTCTTGCGGCTTATGCGGCGCAC
>CAYXXQ010000109.1:2311-9782 GCA_964469075.1 uncultured Rhodobacter sp. | reverse complement strand
CAATCGACCAATCGACCAATCGACCAATCGACCAATCGACCAATCGACCAATCGAGTGGCAGATTATCCGCCCAGGTCAAGCCCCAAAAATCACACCCAATCAATAAGTTGCGCGCGCCCTTCCACCATCCCCACACCGAGGTTCCATGACCCAACAGAAAACCATGACCACCCGCGCCTGGATCGAATTGCTGACATTATCCCTGATTTGGGGCGGCAGTTTTCTGTCGGTAGAGTACACTTTGCGCGAGCTGTCCGTCCTGTGGTCGGTCGCCCATCGTGTGATCTGGGCAGCCCTTGCCCTTTGGATTTATGTCTTGATCGGCGGCCTCACCATCCCACGAAGCGTAAAAACCTGGGCCGCGTTTCTGGGCATGGGCATCCTGAACAACGTCCTGCCGTTTTCGCTGATCACATATGGCCAGGTGTTCATCGAAAGCGGCCTTGCCTCGATCCTGAACGGCGCGACGGCCCTGTTTGGGGTCGTTCTGGCCGCCATTGCCTTTCGGGATGAACGGCTGACCGCCAACAAAATCGCCGGTGTGCTGTTGGGATTTGCCGGGGTTTCGCTGGCCGTTGGCCCATCGGCCCTGTCCGGATTTGGCTTTCACGCAATAGGCCAGATCGCGGTGCTGGGCGGCGCGTTATCCTATGCGCTGGCCGGGGTATTCGCGCGCAAAGCCCTGTCTGGCATGTCCGGACCAATGGCCGCAGCCGGAATGTTGACTGCATCCAGCCTGATCATCCTGCCGCTGGCCTATGTCGTTGACGGTCCTCCCAAAACCGATCTCGCCCCCGCGACCCTGATTGCACTGGTTTATTATGCCCTGTTTGCGACCGCGTTTGCCTATGTGCTTTACTACCGGGTGCTGGCGATGGCGGGCAGTGCCAATCTGCTGCTGGTGACACTGTTCTTGCCGTTTGTGGCGATCTTTCTGGGCGCACTCGTGCTGCAAGAACGTCTGGCGCCGACGGTGTTCGCTGGTTTTGGCTTGATCACACTGGGGATGATCGTGCTTGACGGGCGGCTGATCACCTGGCTGCGGGCCCGCCTTTCTGATTGATCAAAGGCTTGTTTTCGCGCTATGCCACGATCAATCACCCTTCGGGCAAGGCATTGGAACGCGACGAAAATGTTTTATCAATCAGCCGCAAGCTGGCAAGCCGCCAAGGGCAAACGGGTTTTGCTGTTTGGCATGTCGGGCCTTGGCAAGACGCATGTCTCAAACATTCTTCGCGATGGCGGTGAGTGGTTTCACTACTCGGTCGATTACCGCATTGGCACGCGCTATATGGGTGAGCATATCGTCGATAATTTCAAGCGTGAGGCGATGCGCAATCCGTTTTTGGCCAAGCTGTTGCGCAGCGATTCGATCTATATCGCCTCCAACATCACCTTCAACAATCTAGCACCTCTGTCGACCTATATGGGCAAGCCGGGCAATCCTGATCTGGGGGGTATTCCCTTTGCGGAATACCAGCGCCGTCAGGAACGGCACCGCACAGCCGAAATCGCCGCCCTTTTGGACACAGTGCCGTTCATCGACCGTGCCAAAGACCTTTATGACTATGACAATTTCGTCTGCGATTCAGGTGGCTCGATCTGTGAAGTGGTTGATCCTGCCGACCCGCAGGATCCGGTCTTGAAAGCCCTGTCGGAAAACCTGCTGATGGTCTGGATCCGTGGCAGCCATGACCATGCCGATGAGCTGATGGCGCGGTTTGAAAAGGCCCCAAAACCGATGTATTTTGGCACAGATTTTCTGCTGCAAGTCTGGCAGGAATTTCTAAGCGAAAACAACATCTCAGAAGGCGATGTTGATCCAGATGCGTTCATGTGCTTTGCCTATCGCAAATGCCTGGATCACCGGTTGCCGATCTATCAGGCGATGGCCCGGAACTGGGGCGTCTCGGTTGACGCAAAAGATGTCGCCAAGATCCGCGATGCCCGCGATTTTGAGCTCCTGATCACTGCCACCCTTGCTGCGCAGGTGCCGGATACTTAAGTCATTCACACCCAATTACAGCCCCTGTAAAACCGGACACCGGACAAACCCATGCCGATCAAATTACCTGAAGACCTGCCTGCCTATGACATCCTTCGCAATGAGGGTGTCATGGTCATGTCTGAGGCTCAGGCCGCGCGGCAGGATATCCGCCCGCTTCAGATCGGGCTGCTTAATCTGATGCCCAAAAAGATCCAGACGGAGACCCAGTTTTCCCGGCTGATCGGTGCGACGCCTCTGCAAATCGAACTGACCCTGATCAAGATGACCGAGCATCAGCCGCGCAACACCTCGCCTGAGCATATGGATGTGTTTTACCAATCCTTTCAGGAGGTCAAACATCGCAAGCTTGACGGGTTGATCATCACCGGTGCGCCGATCGAACATTTGCCATTTGAAGAGGTGACATACTGGCAGGAAATGGTCGAGGTGATGAACTGGACCCAGACCAATGTGCACTCCACCTTTGGCGTGTGCTGGGGTGGGATGGCGATGATCAAGCACTTCCATAACATCGAAAAACACATGCTGGATCACAAGGCGTTTGGCTGTTTCAGGCATCGCAATCTGACGCCCTCGTCACCGTTTTTGCGTGGCTTTTCCGATGATTTCGTCATTCCGGTCAGCCGATGGACAGAAATGCGCCAGCGCGATATCGACGCGGTTGACGGGTTGGTAACCTTATTAGGGTCTGATGAGGTCGGTCCCTGTCTGGTTGAAGACGCCGCTCATCGCGCGCTTTATATCTTCAACCATTTTGAATATGACAGCGACACCTTAAAACAGGAATATGACCGCGATGTTGCCAGCGGCACGTCGATCAATGTGCCGTTAAACTATTACCACAATGATGACCCGGCGCAGCAGCCGGACAACCGCTGGCGCAGTCACGGGCATCTGCTTTATGGCAACTGGATCAACCAGATTTATCAGACCACGTCATATGATATTGACAGGATTGGGCTGAATACTGTGGTTGACCCGCAATCAACCGGTCAGGGATGAGCAGTCGTTCGGTTTTTTCAGCAGGCTATCTGGCCGCACTGACAGGTCTTGGCCATCTGACCCGGCGAAAGGCCCGTGCAGCAGAAGACACGCATCCGCCGCTCGGTAAGATCATCGACATTGACGGATTTCGCGTTCACTACACCGATATCGGGACCGGCCCGACCCTGATCCTGTTGCATGGGGCGGGCGGCAATCTGCGGGATTTCACCTTCGCGCTGGCGGATAAACTGGCCCAGACCAACCGAGTGATCGCCTTTGACCGGCCCGGCCACGGCTATACCGATCTGTTGCATCACAAGGGCGAAAGCCCGATGGAGCAGGCGGATTTGCTGCATAAGGCTGCACAAGTGATCGGGATCGAACAGGCACTGGTCTGCGGCTATAGCTTTGGCGGTGCGGTGGCGCTGGCCTGGGCTCTTGAACAGCCGGCGTTCGTGACAGGCCTTTTGCTGATCGCCCCGGCCAGCCATCCCTGGCCCGGCGGCGTCGGGCTGTTGTTTCACAGTGCGGCACATCGGCTGACAGCGCCGTTTGTGATCCCGGCAATTGCTGCGTTTGCGCCAAAAAACATCGTCGACAAGACCCTCAGCTCGGTCTTTCGTCCGCGCAAACCGCCCAAAGGGTATCTTGATTATGTCGGCGCGGGTCTTAGCTTGCGGGCCCACAGTCTGATTGCCAATGCCCGCCAGGTTGCGCGGCTGAAACCGCATGTCAGGGCAATGGCCGAACGTTATGGCAGCCTGCAAATGCCGGTGGAAATCCTGCATGGGCTTGAGGACCGCTCGGTCTATGCGGCGATCCATTCCGAGGCTTTGGCCCGCGACATTCCGCATGCCCGCTACACCCCCCTGCCCCGGATCGGTCATTCACCGCATCACCACGCCCATGACGCCATCCTGGCCGCTCTGGCGCGTTTGAACACATTGCAGACCTAGCCCGATCAGGTGCATAAAGGCCTGACCCCAGCACCGGAGCCCCGCTTTGACACGCAAAATCCCCGACCTGCCGTTTGACGGTGAAATCAGCCGTTTCTTCGCCGAAGACGCGCCGGAAGACATCCGCGCGGCCCTGAAATCGGCAGGAAAATCTGATGTTTTGACGCCGGATTACCCTTATGACATGCGTTGGGATCGAAAGGCATATGACAAAACCCTGGCAGCATTGCAGATCGAACTGGTCAAATTGCAGGCCTGGGTCAACGCCAGCGGGGCGCGGGTCGCGGTGGTGTTTGAGGGCCGCGATGCGGCTGGCAAGGGCGGCACGATCAAGCGGTTTCGCGAAAACCTGAACCCGCGGATTGCCAGGGTGGTTGCCTTGTCCAAACCCTCGGACCGGGAACAAAGCCAGTGGTATTTCCAGCGTTATATCCAGCATCTGCCCGCCGGTGGCGACATCGTGTTTTTTGACCGCTCCTGGTATAATCGCGGTGTGATCGAGCATGTGTTCGGCTTTTGCAGCCCCGCGCAGCGCGCGCATTTCTTTCAGCAGGTGACGCCGTTTGAAACCATGCTTGAAGAAGAAGGCATTCACCTGATCAAGATCTGGCTGAATGTCGGGCGGGCTGAACAATTGCGGCGGTTTCTAAAGCGTGAGCGGGATCCGTTGAAGCAATGGAAGCTGTCGTCGATTGACGTGAAGGGCCTGTCGAAATGGCAGGATTATTCCGACGCGATTGCCGAAACATTCGCCCGCAGCCATACCGAAAATGCCCCCTGGACCATCATAAGGTCAGACGATAAGCGCCGCGCGCGGGTGGCGGCCATTCAGGCAGTGCTGTCGCAGATCGACTATGCGCGCAAAGACAAATCCGTTGCACAATCCCCTGATCCGCTGATTTGTGGCGGCCCGGATTTGTGGCATGGCTAGGCGCGGCTATCATCACGGCAATCTGAAACAAGCGTTGGTTGAGGCAACGCTTGATCTGATCCAGGCCAAAGGTCCGCAGGGCTTCACGATGGCCGAGGCGGCCAAAACGGCGGGTGTATCCGCCGCCGCACCCTACCGGCATTTTTCCGGCAAAGAAGCCATGATTGCCGAGGCCGCCCGTCAGGGGTTTGAGATTTTTGCCGATCTGATGCAATTCGCCTATCAAAAAGGCGCGCCCTCGGCCCTTGCCAGCTTTGAGGCAACCGGCCGGGCTTATCTGGCCTTTGCCCGCAAGCATCCCGGCCACTATATTGCGATGTTTGAAAGCGGGCTGCGGATCAATGCTGATCCAGCGCTGGCGTTGGCCTCGGAACGGGCGATGTCGACCCTGACACGCGCCACCGAAGAACTGATCGCGCATCTGCCCGCAGGCCGCCGCCCGCCCGCGACGATGGTCAGCCAACATATCTGGGCGATGAGCCACGGCGTCGTTGAACTTTTCGCGCGGGGGGAGCCGGGCGCCCGTGCGCCCTATGCCCCTGAAGACCTGCTGGAAAGCGGCATTGGTGTTTATCTGCGCGGATTGGGTATTTTGCCGGAAGATAAAATATAGCCTTTTCATAGTCTTATATGTTTATCGGAAGATAATGTAAATATTCTTCACATTTTTACTTGCAATTGGTCGCGCGATCCCCAAATTGAGTGATGTAAAGACGATTAACATACCACCAACCAAAGGAGCACCCAAAATGAGTTCTGTTGCAACCTGGCCATCGACCGCTGAAAGCTGGCTTGATGAACGCGGTAAAGGAGCCTGGATTGCCGCTATGGTTCTCGGCTTCATTTTCTTCTGGCCCGTCGGCCTCGCCCTTCTGTTTTACATGATCTGGAGCAAACGCATGAAACCCTCGTTCTACGGCTGTGCAAACCGCCGTCACCGCCACCACGGAAACGCCTTCCGCAGTTCAGGCAATGTTGCCTTTGACGCCTATAAGGAAGAAACCCTGAAGCGTCTTGAAAACGAACAGGACGCGTTCCAATCCTTCCTTGACCGGTTGCGGGCTGCCAAAGACAAGACCGAGTTTGACCAGTTCATGGACGAACGCGCAGGCTCAGCCAAGTCAGACGACGGCGATCGCGCCCCGGCTTGATCGGCACAGCCCGATGTTCCCGAAGAAAGACCCTAGGCCACCCCAGCGGGTGGCCTTTTTCCGCCGTTCAACCACTGGGATTAACCCTTTGGTAAGATTATTGTTGTTGGGCTGTTCACAAGCCGCTAAACTTTTGCAAATCGGAAATATCCCGGACAGATAATGCGCCACGCCCTGCCCCTTGTACCGCAGTTTTATGTGACAGCCCCGCAAGGCTGCCCCTATCTGGACAACCGGGTCGAACGCAAGCTGTTCACGGCCCTTCAAGGCGAACATGCGGTGCCGCTGAATGATGCTTTGTCAAAACAGGGCTTCCGGCGGTCGCAAAACGTGCTTTACCGGCCGTCCTGTGCGGATTGTTCCGCCTGCTATTCCGCCCGCATCCGGGTTGCAGATTTCAAACCAACGCGCGGCCAGCGCCGGGTGATCCGCCGCAACGCCCATCTCAGCCGCGAAGCCTCAACCCCTTGGGCTACGGAAGAGCAGTATCAGCTGTTTCGCAGCTATCTCGATGCGCGGCATGCGGATGGCGGCATGGCGGATATGGATATTTTCGAGTTTGCGGCGATGATCGAAGAAACCCCGGTCCGTTCGCGGGTGATCGAATATTACCGCCCGTCCGACAACGCCCGCCTGCGGCGCGATCTGTCGGCGGTTTGCCTGACCGATGTTCTGGATGACGGTTTGTCGATGGTCTATTCGTTCTTTGAACCTGAAAGTCAGGCCAACTCCCCCGGGACTTATATTATCCTCGATCACATCGAAATCGCCCGCGAGGCCGGGTTGCCCTATGTCTATCTGGGCTATTGGGTGCCGGGCAGCCCGAAGATGGGCTATAAGGCCAATTACGCAGCCCTTGAGCTGTTTCACGACGGCAAATGGCACGCGTTTGACGATCCGTCAGACTATTCCCCGGCGAAGACCCAGACCGGCACAGCGCCGATTTCCGATCAAGTCGCAGGCATCAGCCTGCCCGATCTGGCACATCCGAGCCTGCCACCGCGTTAAGGCCAAAATGCCGCCAAAAATTGCGTGTTCTTCCTGATTCTGCGAAAATGCCGCAATAAAGTTGCGCGCCAGCCCCGTATTAGGGATGTTTTGTTCAGGAAATGCGCTTGACCTCCCCCGGCACGGTGCCTAAAGTCCGGCCGAGAAAAGGAACTGACATGACAAACCTCGTGGTGATTGTGAGCAAGCGCAAGGCGCGTTAACGGCCCAAACCGTTCGTTACCCATGCGCCCCCAGAACATCGGGGGTTTTTTTATGCCCTGAGGTCCGGTTCGGACAAGTGAAGTGGAGACAGACTATGACCCGTCAGATGAGTGGCGCACAAATGGTGGTTCAGGCCCTGAAAGATCAGGGTGTGGACACCGTGTTTGGCTATCCCGGGGGTGCGGCGCTGCCGATCTATGACGAGATCTTTCAGCAAAACGAAATCCG
>CAYXXQ010000109.1:0-2211 GCA_964469075.1 uncultured Rhodobacter sp. | reverse complement strand
GGCATCACCCGCCCCTGCACCAAGCATAACTGGCTGGTCAAGGACACCAACAAGCTGGCCGAAACCTTGCATCAGGCGTTTCATGTCGCAACCTCAGGGCGGCCCGGGCCGGTTCTGATCGACATTCCAAAGGACGTGCAGTTTGCCACCGGCGACTACATCGCGCCCGGCAAAGTCAAGATCAGCCATTACCAGCCGCGCGTCAAAGGCGATATCGAGGCGATCACCGCTTTGGTCGAGGCGATGGAAAAAGCCAAGCGGCCGGTTTTTTACACCGGCGGCGGCGTGATCAATTCAGGAAAGGGCGCCAGCCAGTTGCTGCGCGAACTGGTGGCTGGCACCGGCTTTCCGATCACCTCCACCCTGATGGGGCTTGGGGCTTATCCGGCCTCGGGCGACAATTGGCTGGGGATGCTGGGGATGCACGGCACCTATGAGGCCAATCTGGCGATGCATGATTGCGACCTGATGATCAATATCGGCGCGCGGTTTGACGACCGGATCACCGGGCGGATCGAAGATTTCTCGCCGCGCTCAAAAAAGGCGCATATCGACATCGACGCCAGCTCGATCAACAAGGTCATTCAGGTCGACATCCCGATCCTGGGCGATGTTGGGCATGTGCTGGAAGACCTGCTGAAAATCTGGAAATCCCGGGGGCGCAAGACCAACGCGGAAGGCCTGAAAAAATGGTGGTCGAAAATCGAAGAATGGCGTGCAGTCGATTGTTTGAAATACAAAAACTCTGACAGCCTGATCAAACCACAATACGCGATGCAGCGGCTTGAGGCGCTGACCAAGGACATGGATCGCTACATCACCACCGAAGTCGGCCAACACCAGATGTGGGCCGCGCAGTTCCTTGGGTTTGAAGACCCGAACCGCTGGATGACCTCCGGCGGATTGGGGACGATGGGCTATGGTTTACCGGCCTCGATCGGGGTACAGGTCGCACATCCCGAGGCGGTGGTGATCAATGTTGCGGGCGATGCTTCGTTTCTGATGAATATGCAGGAAATGGGCACCGCGACCCAGTTCAACCTGCCGGTCAAGCAGTTCATCCTGAACAATGAACGTCTGGGCATGGTGCGCCAGTGGCAACAATTGCTGCACGGCGAGCGGTATTCGCATTCCTGGTCGGAATCGCTGCCCGATTTCGTCAAGCTGGCCGAGGCGTTTGGCGCCAAGGGCATTCTGGTGGATGACCCCAAAAACCTTGATGACGCGATCCGCGAAATGCTCGCCCATGACGGGCCGGTCATTCTGGATTGTCTGGTCGAAAAACACGAAAACTGCTTCCCGATGATCCCATCGGGCAAACCGCATAACGAAATGCTGCTGGGCGAGGCCTCGACCGAGGGCGCGATTGACGCCGGCGGCGCGGTTCTGGTTTAGGGAGGGCGGAACATGAATGCTTTGAAGCTGAAAAAAGGCGCGTCTGGCAAAAGCGCATATGATTTGAAAAACCCGCTGGGCGATCTGATCGAAACCCACACCATCGCGGTGCTGGTCGACAATGAAGCCGGGGTTCTGGCCCGTGTCATCGGCCTGTTTGCCGGGCGCGGCTACAACATCGAAAGCCTGACCGTGGCCGAGGTTGATCACACCGGCCATCTGTCGCGGATCACCATCGTCACCACCGGCACCCCGGCCGTGATCGAACAGATCAAGGCGCAACTGGCGCGGATCGTGCCGGTGCATGAGGTCCATGACCTGACCGTCGAAGGCCCGTCGGTGGAACGTGAACTGGCGATGCTGAAGGTTGCAGGTAAGGCCAATGACCGGGTCGAAGCGATGCGTCTGGCCGAAATTTTTCGCGCCTCGGTCGTGGATACGACGCTGGAAAGCTTCGTGTTTGAAATCACCGGCGCGCCCAGCAAGATCGACGCTTTCGTTGATTTGATGCGGCCCCTTGGGCTGATCGAAATCGCCCGCACCGGGGTTGCCGCGATGCTGCGTGGCAGCACGTAAACCCGGAAGAAAACGCTGTCCCCGCCTATGGCAGAAAGTTCGCTAAAAACTGCCAAAGGCGGGGACAGACCCCCAGGTGGACGCTTGGGCGCCGCTAAAACTTCAATTCATAACCAAATTTGATACCGCGATCGAACGTGTCCGACCGGGTTTTGCCGAAGTCCACGTCAACGCTGATATCGCCACGCCCCAGCTTGCCTTTGACACCAAAGCCAAAGCGCGGGGCGGTAAAGCTGTCAA
>CAYXXQ010000108.1:0-9809 GCA_964469075.1 uncultured Rhodobacter sp. | reverse complement strand
ACGATCGACACCCCGACACCATCGCGCCGAAGCTCCCCGCGCAGGGATTCAGCCAAACCACGCAGCGCGAATTTGGTCGGGCTGTAAGGCGTGTAGCCAAAAATCCCGATCAACCCCGCGCCAGAGGATACCAGCACAACCCGCCCCGTGCCGCGTTCGCGCATCGCGGGCAAAGCCGACTGCAACGCATAAAGCGTGCCAAAATAATTGACCGCCATGTGGCGTTCAAAACTTTCGGCCGGGATATCCTCAAAATACCCGGGCACAGCGATGCCCGAGGATGTCATCAGGATGTCGGGCACGCCGAATTTGCCGGTCGCCCGCATCATTGCCGAGTCAATCGCAGGCTTTTCCGCAACATCCGCTGACAAGGCCAGGGTCGCGCCGCCATTGTTGCGCAGCCCGTCGATTTCGCCCTTGGCCTGATCCAGAACCTCCTGGCGGCGGGCGATGATCGTGACATTTGCACCATCGCGGGCATAAAGCTTGGCCGTGGCCTTGCCGATGCCGCTTGACCCGCCGGTGATGACGATATGCTTGGCTCCGCTCATTCGGGATGATCCTTTAACTGGCGCAACGCGTCAGCAATTGCCGTGACGGTTTCGCTGATTTGTGCAGCACTATGGGCGCTGGTGATGAAAAATCGCAGCCGGGCGGCGGTTTCTTCGACTGCCGGGTAAAGGACCGGCTGAACGTTGATGCCGCGCGCAAACAACCGGTTGGACAGCGCGATTGCCAGCATCGAATCCCCCAGCACAATCGGCACCACCGCCGAGACTTCGCTAAGCCCGATATCAAGCCCCGCCGCCCGGGCCAGGTCGCGAAACTGATCCGCCCGCGCCCGCAAATCGGCAACCCGTTCCGGCAGCTCCTGCATCATTTCAAGTGCCGCGACCGAGGCGGCAGCATTTGGCGGCGTAATCCCAACGCTGAACAGAAAACCAGGGGCAGAATAGCGCAGATACCGCACCAAAGACGCCCCGCCCGCGATATAGCCACCGCAACTGGCCAGGGTTTTGGACAACGTGCCCATCCACAGATCAACATCCGTGCCGGCAATGCCGAAATGTTCGCGAAGGCCCAGCCCGGTCTTGCCCAAAACCCCGAAAGAATGCGCCTCATCCACCATCAGATAGGCCTTGAACCGTTTCTTCAGGGCCACCAGCCGGGGCAGATCGGCCAGATCGCCATCCATGCTGTAAACGCCTTCAACAAAGATCAGCACCCGTTCAGCCCCACCCCGGTGCTGGGTCAAAAGCCGCTCAAGAGCGTTCGTGTCGTTATGGGCAAACGGGATGCGCCGGGCGCCTGACAACAAGGCCCCCTGAATGGCCGAATTATGCGCCAACTCATCATGTAGGATCAGGTCTTTGGGGCCAAACAGATGGCCGATCACCGTGACATTGGTGGCGTGGCCGCTGACCATGACGACGCTGTCTTCAACATCGTAAGCGCGGGCCAAAGCTGCCTCCAGATCGCGCTGCACCGGCCGCTCGCCGGAGGCAACGCGACTGGCTGAAACCGATGTGCCATATGTTTGCACGGCGTTTATCGCCGCATCCGACACCCGCTGTTCACCGCTTAGGCCGAGGTAATTGTAATTGGCAAAATTGATGTATTCCTTGCCATCAATATGCGTCGTACCCCGCGCAATGCCGTCGTTCAGCATGAAGTAAGGGTTCTTCAGATTGCGATCCCGCAGCGCCTGATGTTGCATTTCCAGCCCGATCAGCGCCGGATCCTGATCAAAGTCATAAAAAGCCGCCGGGATGTCCTGATCTTTCGTCGGAGTTGCCTGCACAGCCGCAGCCTGGCCCATCCCCGTCTGGCCCACCCCCGTCTGGCGCAAAATCGCCTTCAGCTTTTCGCGCTTTTCTGCGGCTGTCAGGGCGTTCTGATCGCTCATTTCGCGAAAACTTCGCTGTCCGCGCGCATGTCCTGCAACATCCGGTCCACTTCCTCGTCACTCAGGTCGTCAACCTTCACCTCGGGTGCGGCCGCGCCGTTTTTGGCCTTCGCAACAGGGGCAACAACAGCGTCGCCGACACCATCCAGCAGCCGTGCCAGAAGATCCGCTGCCAGACGCGCAACCGAGCCACCGCGCGACAGTTCCATCACCGTCACATCAACCCCAAGCGCCTTTTCGGATGCAATCTGCACATCCACCATCATTAGCGAATCCACGCCCATATCCGACAATTGCAAATTGATATCCAACCGGTCCACCGGCAGGCGCAAAACTTCGGAAATCGCGCTGGCAAGCAAGCCGGTGACATGGCCGATACGCGCCGCAGGCTCCAACACCAGAAGGTTGGCAACCACGGCGGATTTCGTGTCATTGCCACTGTCAGACAGGCTGACAAGGCCGCTGAATTTCGCGGCATTGGCCGCCACCGGATTGGTTTGACGCCAGCGGCTCCAGTCGACCTGCATCACCCCGATCCGGGCCATATCCTGACGCAAACAAACCTCAAGCGCGGCAATCGCCGCCGCAGGGGGCAGGCTTTTGACGCCGATCTGGTTTAGCCGGTCTTCAACCTTCGCATCCTGGGCTGCCATGCCGATTTCCGCCAGCGCCCCCCAATTGATGCTGCTGGCCGCCAGCCCCTGATGCCGCCGGTAAGTCGCGAGGCCATCAAGGAAGGTATTGGCCGCCGCGTAATTGCCCTGACCCGGATTGCCGACCAGGGCGGAAATGGACGAAAACAGCACGAACTGATCGAGCGCCAAACCTAGTTGCTGGCAAGCCTGATGCAGGTTCCAGGCCCCGACCGCCTTTGGCCCCATTACTTTTCTGAAATGATCTGGTGCCATGTCACACAGCAGCCGATCCTCCAGAACCCCGGCGGCGTGATAGATGCCTTTCAGGGGATAATCCCCCGTCGCCAGCTTGGCCAAAAGGTCGTCCACTGCCTTTGGATCCGCAACATCAAGCCGCACTTCGCGCAAGCCAATGCCGCGCTTTTTCAGCCCGGCCACAACCCGCTTGGCGTCGTCACTTGTGGCCCCGCTGCGCCCGGCCAGCACCAGTTGCCCAGCCCCCTGATCGACCAGCCATTCGGCCACTTTCAACCCAAATCCGCCAAAGCCGCCGGTCACCAGATAACTGCCATCAGCCCGGCACAGCGGGGTTTTGGGAATGTCAGGCACAACCGGCAAAGTCTCGCCTTCGATCTTGACGATAACCTTGCCGCGCGCCTCGGCCCGGCGCATGTGGTGGCAGGCTTGCGCGAAATCGGCAATCGGGAAAGTGGTGATCGGCACCGGGCTCAGATTGCCCTTGCTGATTTCATCCCAAACCGCTGCCAGAATGTCGTCAAACATCGCCGGTTTTTCGGCCAGCATCCGGTCGATATCAATCGCGGTGAATTGCAGATTGTGGTTGAACGGGCGCAGGCCCAGGCCTCGGTTTTCCTCAATATCGCGCTTGCCGATTTCGATGAAACGCCCAAATGGTGCCAGCAGCGACATGCCTTTATCCTGCGCCTCACCGGGCAGGAAATTCAGCACAACATCAACGCCATAGCCCCGACTGGCCGCGCGCACATCATCCGCAAAATCAAGCGAGCGGGAGTTGAAAACATGTTCCACCCCCAGTGATTTCAGATAGGCGCGCTTGTCCTCAGTGCCAGCGGTCGCGTAAATCTCAACCCCCAAAAGCCGGGCCACCTGGATCGCCGCCAGCCCGACCCCGCCGGTTGCAGAATGCAGCAAAACCTTTTCACCCGGCTGCATATTGGCAATCCGCACCAGCGCGTAATAGGCGGTGACAAAGGCAGTTGGCACCCCGGCTAGCGCCATCAGATCATGGCCGGGCAGTTCCGGCACACCGTGAATGTCCCGCTCGGCCACTGTCGTATAGGCGCGGATGCAGCCGTTTGGCAGGGTCGCAACCATGCGCTGCCCGGGCTTGTAACGGGTCGCATTGCGGCCGGTGGCGACAACCTCAATCGCCGCTTCCATGCCGATGGATTCCGCAAAGAACGTGCCGTTCACCACTTCGTCGGTCAGCACGCCCGTCAGCTTCAGGATGTCCTTGAAGTTAAGCGAGGCCCCAACGATCCGCACCTCGACCTGATCGTCAGCAGGCGGCACGCGCGGAGTTTCGATAAAGCGCATCGAATTGATTTCGCCCTTTTTCGGCTGATCAAGGCGGAAGGGCTGCAAACTGTCGCGCAAAACTTCTGTCGCGGCGTCGTCCTTTTGCGGATCACGCCGCTCCAGCCGATGCACATAGCGCTGACCGGGGCGCAGCGCGACCTCGTCTTCCGCAGCCTCGAGTGACAGGATTTCCTGCAAAATATCCGTCAGATCCGCGCGGTCCCTGTCAGCGCCGACATCAATCAGCCGACAGCCAAGATCGGGATGCTCATTGGCAATTACCCGCGCCAACCCGGTCAGCGCAAACTGCCCCGGCAAGCCAGCCGAGGTATCACCAGTTACCGCATCGCCATTGCCCTGACTTAACACCAGAAGCCGCGTGTCCGTGGCGTTCGAGCGTAACGTCAGATGCCGGGTCAGCGCCGCCAGCGTCAGGCAAGCCTGGGTGCCAGCATCATCAATGCCGTCATCAGCCAGAAAAACCGCCCGATCAAATTGCACGTCTTCCGTCTGGGTCAGAAAGGTCTGCCAGGCCGTATCATCGCTGGTGTCAAAACTGACCTTAGTGTCGCCTTCACCGCCTTTGGGCGACACCCAGGTAAACGTCCCGCCCTGCGCGACCAGTGCTTTGGTGATATCCGTTGCCAGATCAGATGCTTCTGCGACCAGCAACCAATGTTCAGCAATGGCCGCCTGTATCGGCGCCGGGTCTGTTGCGTGCCACTCATAAGCATAAAACGCGTTTTCCAGCGGATTGGCATTGGCCTGTTCCGCCCGTGGCACCGCCTGACAGCGAAAGCCCTCGATCTTGGCCAGAACTGAGCCGTCCTGATCGCATAGCGTGATCTCACCCTCAAAACTGTAGGGACTACTGTGCAACACCCGGCCAAAACAGAAAACCCGGCGTCCAACCGGGGCCAGCAGCGACAGGCGCTTGATCGTAACCGGCACAAAAACCGCCGCGGGGTCAAACCCGTCGGCATCGGTATCAAGCCCGGCAATCAGCGCTTGAAATGCCGCATCCAGCATGGTCGGGTGGATGAACGGATAAGCCGCATCCAGCGCAATCGACGGATGCGCCTGGATTTCCGCCAGAACCCCGTCTTGCAGCCGCGCCAGCGAGACCAGCCCTTTAAAACAAGGCCCATAGCGCAAGCCGCGTCGGGCCAACATGTCGTAAAGCGCTGCAATATCAAGTGGCGGTTCCGCCGATTTTCGCATCGCCGTCAGGTCCAGCTTGTCGGTCAAAACCCTTGGCCGGGCCTGTGACAGGCGCGCTTGCGAACACAAGGTCCAGCCGCCTTCCAATCCCGCCAGACGGCCATGCACGCTGATCTGCCCGGTGGCCTCAGTGATTTCTGTGCGCAGCACCGGCTTGTCGTCATCGCCAAACACCATCGCGTTCAGGAAACCGATATCCTCAACCACACCCCAGTGGTCCGGTGCCAGATCGCGCTGGGCGGCCAGCATGATCTGGGCATATCCAGCCCCCGGAAACACGATCGCTCCGTCAACCACGTGGTCTTTCAGAAACTCAGCACCGCTATGGGTCAGAGGTGACGTCCAGCGCGGCTTCGGGTCATCCACCCGCATGCCCAGCATCGGGTCGCTTTCGATCCCCAGACGGTCAACATGCGACCATTCGGTTTCGCTGGAAAACGTCTGTTTCTGCCAGGGATAAAGCGGCAGTTTCTGATAGTCACAGCCCGCGCCAAAAAGCGCTGTCCAGTCAAACTGCGCGCCCGCACAATAAAGCCCGGCCAGCCCGGCGGCCATCGTATCCGCCTCGTCCTTGCCGCGCCGAAGGCTGCCAAATGTTTCGCCAGCACCACCGCTTGCCGCCAGGGTTTCCTTGATCGCAGGTGCCAGCACCGGATGCGGGCCGACCTCAAGAAACACGCCATAGCCATCCTGACCAAGGCTGCGTATCGCATCGGCAAGGCGCACCGGCTGGCGCACGTTCTGCCACCAGTATTCAGCGTCATGGCTGGTTTTGCGCACCTGTTGGCCGGTCACGGTTGACCATAGCGGCACCGCAGGCGGGCGTGGTTTCAAACCTTTAAGGGCGGCCTTCAACTCGGCCTCAAGCCCGTTCATCTGGTGGCTGTGATAGGCGACCTCAACCGTCAGCATCCGGTTGAAAATGCCTTCTTCATCCAACAGGGCCGACAACTCGCCCAAAGCCGCCAGATCCCCGGCAATCGCCACGGAGGAGGGCGCATTGATCGCCGCCAATGACAGTTTGCCCGGAAACAGCGTCAGCAATTCCGCCGCAACATCGGCAGATACCGATGCCGCCAACATCCCGCCAAGCCCGGCCATTTTCTGCTGGCTTTGACTGCGGTGAAAGCTGACCGACGCTGCGTCTTCAAGGCTTAGCGCACCGGCAACATAGGCGGCTGTAATCTCGCCAACACTGTGGCCAACGATTGCAGCCGGGCGGATGCCCCAGTCCCGCCAAAGCGCCGCCAGCCCGACCTGAAGAACGAAATTCGCAGGCTGGGCGATCTGGTTTTCCGCCATCCGTGAGGCATCTTCATCGGCCAGCATTTCCGCCAGGATCGACCAGCCGGATACAGCCTTGAAGGCCTGATCGGCCGCGTCAACCGCCATGCGAAACACGGTGTGGGATTGATAAAGCGCCCGCCCCATTGCCCACCATTGCGGCCCCATGCCGGTAAAGGCGAACACAACCTCACGCGGCTCAGCTGCCGCCGTGCGCCCGGTGATAACCCCGATATCCGGCGTGCCATCCAAGAAAGCCGTCAGCCGCGCTTCTGTGGTTTGCGCATCAGAGGCCAGGATCGCCAGACGTTGCGATAGATGCGACCGCCGCTGCGCCGCCGCTGAGGCCATCGCCGTCAGATCAGCAGTCGCACCGATCTGATCGCGATAGGCCGTCGCAAGGGCTGTCAGGGCATCCGGGTTCTTGGCCGAAATCGGCAAAAGGCAAGGCCGCTGGCTGTCAAAGGCGCGCTTGGCCAATGGTATAACATCGGGCGCAACCGCCAGCACCGCATGGGCGTTCGCGCCGCCAAACCCGAAGGAATTTATGCTGACACTTTGCGGCCCCTGCGTCTGCGGCAGGTCTTCCAGCGAGACAGGCACTTTCAGCCCCAGATCGGCAAAGGGGATATTGGGGTTGGGCGTCTCAAAATTGATCTGCGGCGGCACTTTGCGATTGTGCAAAATCAGCGCAGCTTTGATGGTCGCAGCGATCCCTGCCGCCGCTTCAAGATGGCCGATATTAGCCTTGACCGAGCCGATCAGAATGTCGCGACGCGCAGCCGCCCCTTTGTTCAGCGCCCGCCCCAAAGCGCCGGTTTCAATCGGGTCGCCAACCGGGGTGCCGGTACCATGCGCCTCGATATAGGCGATCTGATCGGGCAGAATGTCAAAATCGTTATAAACTTTGCGGATCAAGCTTTCCTGCGCCTCAGGATTGGGCACGGTGATGCCCGACGTGCGGCCATCCTGATTGACCCCGGTGCCACGGATCACCGCATAAATGTGATCCCCCGCAGCCTGGGCCTGATCCAGCGGCTTGATCACAACCACCCCGCCACCTTCGCCGCGCGCATAGCCATTGGCCCGCGCGTCAAACGCCTTAGAGCGGCTGTCGGGCGACAAAAATCCGCCCTTGGACATTGCGATCGGAAATTCCGGGCGCAGCATCAGGTTTACCCCGGCGGCAACCGCCAGGCTGCATTCGCCTGACCACAGATCGCGGCAAGCATAATTCAGCGCAACCAGCGAGGACGAACAGGCGGTGTCAATCGTGACACTCGGGCCGCGAAAATCAAACAGATACGAAACCCGGTTTGCCAGCATCCCCAGCGACACCCCGGTTGAGGTATGCGGACTGATCGCGTCACGGTTTTGCAAGCTGAATTCATTGACCAGATTGTCAATCGTGAAGCCGCCGACATAAACCCCGACAGGGCTGCCCGCCAGTTGATCGGCGGCAATGCCAGCATCTTCCAGGGCTTCCCAGGTCACCTCGGCCAAGAGCCGTTGCTGCGGGTCAAGCCGGGCTGCCTCACGCGGGGAAATGCCAAAGAAATCAGCATCAAAATCATAGACCGAGCCGCTTAGAAACCCGCCCTGAAAATTGATCGCGGTGCCGGGAACAGCGACATTCCGATCTAGAAACTTCGCCTTGCTCCAGCGGTTTTCCGGCACATCAGAAAACGTATCAACACCGTTGCGCAGCACTTGCCAGAAATTGTCCGGCGTGTCGCCATCGCCCGGAAACCGGCACCCGATCCCGACAATTGCCAACGGTTGTTTTTTGCGTTGATCTTTCGCCTGCATTTGCCGTGCTGCATCCCAAATAAAATCCGTTCACTAAGCCTTAACAATTAACGTAAGGGAACCACCAGATGCAACTTGGATGCAGTCTGAAAATTCCGACGCGTTGCAGTCATGTTGCGGCTGCGGGATCCGTGTCGCTGGCCGAAAAAGCCGCCACCTAGCGCAACCAGGACAGGCCCATGCGATAAAGCGCCAGCGCGTAATCCACGGCTTCCCGACGCGCATCGGCCAGAACCCGACGGAAGGAGCCCTTTTGATGTTCTCGCGACAGGTGGCTTTCGCCCGCGTCCAGCACCGACTCCGCCCCGGAATTGATGACGATTGGCCGGTCCAAAGCAAAGCCGCGATTCGTATGCGCAACCCAACGACGGGTGAACAGATCTATCGGTGCGGAGATCACAGCGCTGGCCGCCAGAAAATCCGCCGCACCCTTGCGGGACCACAAAATGGCGGTACAGGTCGACGGCCAGAAATAGCTGCGCATCAACTTGCGCCCGCCATTTTCCATCTCCAGTTCCAGGCGGGCACAACGCCCCACCGCCTTGCCGAGATTAACCAAGTCCCAGCGGTCATCCTGGGCCAGCGTAGCAACCAGCCAATCAAGCACCGGCTTGGCACCGGGCAAAAACATCAGGTCGTCTTCCAGCACAAGGCAGGTTTCCGCCCCGGTCTGCAAAAAATGCGCTAACGCATTGCGATGGCTTAAATAACAGCCGATCTCACCGCCATTCAGTTCGCGACCCATCTGAAAACAAGCCGCCTTTGCATCATATTGATCATAACTTTCAAGCGTGTGCGGGCGGCCGTCAAACGCCTCAAGCCGCTCAAACGCCAATCCCTTCGCCAACATCTCGGCGGTGGCACTGGCCATCCGGTCAGGCGAGGTTTCCAGGTTTACGATCAAGGTCAGATGCGCAGTCATTCAGCGACTTTCACGCAGACGCTCGGCACAGGCAATTGAAAAAGATGGTGAGCCGTGCAGGATTCGAACCTGCGACCCACTGATTAAAAGTCAGTAGAAGCACTTTCATCGGGTATTGAAATTGTTGCTTTACTGCATGTTATTAAAACGTTTTTACCTATTACTGGTCATTCTAATATTGATAAGCATTGATCCATATTCATAACTAACTACACACAGTTTACACACAAAATGAGATCTTGGTGGGGCACCAATCCTTCTTGAGTGAGAGAGAATCAAAACAATTGGAGCCACAACAAAGTTTTTTTTGCACGTAAGATCACGCGTGAAGAGCATGAGGATGCCCATGATGCCCGCACCTGCCTCAACTGCGGCACCCTCCACCCCGGCAAGGGCAAACCACCGGAAGGCCGGGTTCAGCTTTGATGCTGGTTGGGGTCTGAAACACGGGCGTTTCATGCGCGTCCTTCAG
>CAYXXQ010000107.1:7699-9876 GCA_964469075.1 uncultured Rhodobacter sp. | reverse complement strand
AATGGTGGGTGATGAGAGACTCGAACTCCCGACATCTTCGGTGTAAACGAAGCGCTCTACCAACTGAGCTAATCACCCTTCCGGGGCAGGTCATAAACCGGCTTAGCAGGGAAGTGCAAGCCGGAAATGCATCTGGTTGGGGGAAGTTTCTAGCGTCAAGCCTGTGGGTGCAATTGATCGCCCTTGGCCGAACGCAATTTGGCCCACAGGCTGTGCTTGCCAGTCAAATTAACCACGCATCCGCAAGATAATGCAACACGCACCGCGATCTGTATCCCCAAAACAAAAACGCGCGCCAGATTGGGGCGCGCGTTTCAAGATTTTCGTTGGGTCAGGCGTTAATGCGCCAGTTTCGCAGCCTCTTCAGCCGGGTTGCGCGCCATTGCGGCGGCGGCGGCTTCTTCGGCGGCTTCGTCCCATTCGATCGGATCAGGCATTGACACCAGTGCATGTTTCAACACCGTTTTCACATCAGAAACCGGAACGATTTCAAGGCCTTCCTTCACGTTGTCAGGAATATCGGCCAGGTCTTTTTCGTTTTCAGCCGGGATCAACACCTTCTTGACGCCACCGCGTAACGCCGCCAGCAGCTTTTCTTTCAAGCCGCCGATTGGCAAGACATTGCCGCGCAATGTCACCTCGCCGGTCATCGCGATATCTTTGCGCACGGCGATGCCTGTCAGCACCGACACGATGGATGTGACCATCGCGATCCCGGCACTTGGCCCGTCTTTTGGCGTCGCGCCTTCGGGCACATGCACGTGGATGTCGATCTTTTCAAACACCGTTGGCTTCACCCCGATCAGGGTCGAGATTGAGCGCACGTAAGAACTGGCCGCTTCGATGCTTTCTTTCATCACATCGCCGAGTTTGCCGGTGGTTTTCATCCGGCCTTTGCCAGGCAATTTCAGCGCTTCGATCGACAGAAGATCGCCGCCCACGCTGGTCCAGGCAAGGCCTGTGACAACGCCAACTACATCTTCCATTTCCGCCAGACCGTATTTGAACCGTTTGACGCCGAGGTAATCTTCAAGATTGTCCGGGGTGATCACCACCTGTTTGGCCTTGCCGCGCACGATTTCTGTCACCGCTTTTCGGCACAGTTTGGCGATTTCGCGTTCCAGATTACGCACCCCGGCTTCGCGGGTATAGGTGCGGATAATCTCGGACAGGGCTTCGTCTTCCAGCTTGAATTCACCTTTCTTCAACCCGTGACCCTGCATCTGTTTGGGCGTCAGGTACTGTTTGGCGATCTCGCGTTTTTCGTCCTCGGTATAACCGGCCAGGGTGATGATTTCCATCCGGTCCAGAAGTGGTCCCGGCATGTTATAGGTGTTGGCCGTGGTCAGGAACATCACGTTGGAAAGGTCATATTCGACTTCAAGGTAATGGTCTGTGAAGGTCGAGTTTTGTTCCGGATCAAGCACTTCCAGCATCGCGCTGGCCGGGTCGCCGCGGAAATCCTGGCCCATCTTGTCAATCTCGTCCAACAGGATTAGCGGATTGGTGGTTTTCGCCTTTTTCATCGACTGGATGATCTTACCGGGCATCGAGCCGATATAGGTCCGCCGGTGGCCACGAATTTCGCTTTCGTCGCGCACACCGCCCAGCGAAATGCGAATAAACTCGCGCCCTGTGGCTTTGGCGACCGATTTACCAAGGCTGGTTTTACCGACGCCCGGCGGGCCAACCAGACACAGGATCGGGCCTTTCAGCTTGGCGCTGCGCTGCTGCACCGCCAGATATTCAACGATCCGTTCCTTGACCTTTTCCAGACCATAGTGATCGTTATCCAACACGTCCTGGGCCTTGTTCAGGTCTTTCTTGACCCGGCTTTTCTTGCCCCAAGGTACGGACAGGATCCAGTCAAGGTAGTTGCGCACAACCGTGCTTTCGGCCGACATCGGCGACATTGATTTCAGCTTCTTCAGCTCTGCATCAACCTTTTCGCGGGCCTCTTTGCTAAGCTTCGTCGCCGCGATCTTGTCTTCGTATTCCTTGATTTCGTCCTGACCGCCTTCGCCATCGCCCAGTTCTTTCTGAATGGCCTTCATCTGCTCGTTCAGATAGTATTCGCGTTGGGTCCGCTCCATCTGGGTCTTGACGCGGGATTTGATCTTTTTCTCGACTTTCAGGACCGACATTTCGCCCTGCATCATGCCGAAAATTCGCTCAAG
>CAYXXQ010000107.1:0-7599 GCA_964469075.1 uncultured Rhodobacter sp. | reverse complement strand
ATCTGTGAGGCCAGCAGGATTTCCTTGTCCTCGCCCATCACTTCTTCCAGCGCGCGCACGGATTTCTCGCGGCCAACGAAAAGTGGCACGATCATATGGGGGAAAACCACCACTTCGCGCAATGGCAGGACGGGATATGTTGTGCTGCTCGGTTCAGTCATTGTCATTCCTTGATCAGCAAGTTGGCACCAGCCCCGGCCTATCCGGCAGCCCTTGGCCCTCTTCGTTTATGGCTATCCAATTGGGGTTGCCGTGACATTCTGTCAAGGCAACCTGGACGACTCATTTGGCCCATTCTGCCCGCCCTTCGCGGCAACAGCAAGGCAAGGGCCGGGTTTTGTGATCCGTTGCGCGCATGCGTGCCGACCGGGGATCAGGCCGCTGAGACTACACCGGTTCAACGTCACCGATTTCGCGTTTTGCATGGAATTCGGTGGTAAACTCTGCCAGACTGCCTGCTGCAATCGCGGATCGCAAACCCGCCATAAGCTCCTGATAATAATGCAGGTTATGCCAGGTCACCAGCATTGAGCTGATAATCTCCTGGGCTTTGAACACATGGTGCAGATAGGCGCGGGAATAGTTCGAACAGGCCGGGCAGGTGCAATCCGGGTCAAGCGGGCGCGGGTCGTTCCGGTGGCGGGCGTTCTTGATGTTAACCGCGCCAAACCGGGTCAGCGCCTGCCCGGTGCGGCCAGATCGGGACGGCAAAACGCAGTCAAACATATCGACCCCACGCGCGACCGCGCCGACAATATCGTCAGGCTTGCCGACCCCCATCAAGTAGCGCGGACTGTCGTCAGGCAACTGCCCGGGCGCATAATCCAGCACGCCAAACATTGCGTCCTGGCCTTCGCCAACCGCCAGCCCGCCAATTGCATAACCGTCAAAACCGATGCCGCGCAGGGCCTCGGCACTTTCGCCGCGCAGGTCTTGCTCCAGCCCGCCCTGCTGAATGCCAAACAGCGCATGACCGGGCCGATCACCAAAGGCATCACGCGACCGCGCCGCCCAGCGCATCGACAGGCGCATGCTGCTTTCAATCCGGGCGCGATCCGCAGGCAATGCCGGGCATTCGTCAAAACACATGACGATGTCAGACCCCAGCAGCTGCTGGATTTCCATCGACCGTTCCGGCGTCAGATGATGGGTGGAGCCATCGACATGGCTTTTGAAGGTCACGCCTTCTTCGGTCAGCTTGCGCAGCTCGGTCAGGCTCATCACCTGAAAACCGCCGCTGTCAGTCAGGATAGGCCGCGACCAGTTCATGAATTTGTGCAACCCACCCAGCCGCGCCACCCGTTCTGCCCCGGGGCGCAGCATCAAATGATAGGTGTTGCCAAGCAGAATATCCGCACCCGTCGCGCGGACATTTTCCGGCAACATCGCCTTGACGGTGGCAGCGGTGCCGACCGGCATGAAGGCAGGTGTGCGGATTTCGCCGCGTGGCGTCGAGATGCTGCCGGTGCGGGCCTTGCCGTCCCGGGCAGCGATGGAAAAGGAAAAGCGGTTTGACATAGCCGCCTGTTAAACCACGCGACCGGCTTTGCAAAGGGGTCGGCGGTGACGTCAGGCAGCCGCCAGCATCGCGTCAAACTTGGCAGCACAGATGAAATCGTTTTGCGTCAATCCATGCGCGTCATGGGTTGTGAAAACCACCTGGCAATAGCCCCAGCCAAACGCGATATCGGGGTGATGGCCCTCGGCGTCGCCCAGATAGGCGGCAAGATTGGCAGCATAAACCGCCTTGGCAAAACCCTTAAACTCCAGCCGTCGGGTCAGGGTGCCATTGGTCGAGTCAAGCTGCCAGTCCTTGTGAAGTGACGGCATCATGGCACGCGCGTCCTTGATCGCCATCGGCGCAATGCCGCCTTTGCAGGGTTCACAGGTTTTCTGGTTCAAATCAGTCGCGGACATTGGTTTTCCTTTGTTGCGTCGCGCATCAGGACGCCAATTGTTTGGGCGGATAGACCGGCTAAAACAGGCCCAAAGACTGCGCGCGGTGAACAGATCGTCAATGTTTTCCGGCACAAAGTAAAGCGGTTGCTGGATGTCGATGCGGTAAGGCGGGCGCAGGATATCCAGGATGTCAAACGGCAAGCGCTGTGGCGCGGCGACCTTCCCCTAAACCTTTGACGGCAACCTCTGATTGCGGATTTATCATCGCCTCTGGACGCGCCGGAGTTCAATCCCTATATATTCACTCAGGATTACAAACGGGTGTTAACATGGACGCGTCAACAGATAATATGGCCGAACAGAAACTGGAGGGTGCCCCCCTCATCAGACCTTCAACCACCAACCATCCGCTCTATGTGGATGTGATCCGGGCCTGCCGCACCGTGCATGACCCGGAAATCCCGGTGAATATCTACGACCTTGGTCTGATCTATACCATTGATCTGAGTGATGATAATCACGCCGAAATCGCAATGTCGCTGACAGCACCTGGCTGCCCTGTAGCTGGCGAAATGCCCGGCTGGGTCGCGGATGCGGTTTTGATGGTTCCGGGGATCAAGTCGGCCAATGTCGAACTGGTCTGGGAGCCGCAATGGGGCATGGACATGATGTCAGACGAAGCCCGGCTTGAACTTGGGTTCATGTAAGGCCTGAACCGGTTCCGGCGGGTCCCGCCCGTCACGCCGAATTCACCTCGCCAATCTTGTTCTGAACGCCCAAAACGACTAGATTAGGCGCAACAGGACGCAAACACAGGATCATCGCCATGTTTGGCATACCCGGCAAACAAGCTGTCACCATGACCGACAAGGCCGCAGGCCAGATCGCAAGACTGATGTCTGAAGGCGGCAAAAAAGGCCTGCGCATCGGCGTCAAAAAGGGCGGCTGTGCGGGCATGGAATACACGATGGATTACGTCGACGAGGTTGACCCCCATGACGAGGTGGTCGAACAAGCCGGTGCGCGCGTGATGATCGCGCCGATGGCGCAGATGTTTCTGTTTGGCACCCAGATTGACTACGAGGTTTCGCTGCTTGAGGCCGGCTTCAAGTTCAAAAACCCCAATGTGTCCGAAGCCTGCGGGTGCGGCGAATCCATCAAGTTTGACGACAGCCTGATCCCGGAAAAAACCGACATCCCATCCCTCAAATCATGAGCGTTTCTGACGCTGACATCGTCTTTGGCCATGATCTGTTTGCCCCTTTGGGGGTGATTACATCGCGCAAAATGATGGGCGGGCTGACGCTTTATGCCGACGGTCAGATCTTTGCCATCCTAGACGGCCAGGGCACAGTGTTTCTGCGCGCCAAGGGTGATCTTGCCAAGGCCCTTTCGGATGCCGGGGCGCGTCAATTTAGCTCTGTCGACAAGGCCGGAAAAACTTCTAGCATGGGGTATTGGACGCTGCCCGAGGCAGCATTGGACGATCCCGATCTTGCTTGTGACTGGGCCAGAAAGGCCTTGACCGGGCCGTATTCGTAACGGAGACCGCATGCGCCGCAAACTTGCCGCCGGAAATTGGAAAATGAACGGCCTGCGCGCCGCCCTCGCCGAGGTTGAGGTGCTGGCCACCAACCACCCCGATCCGAAAACCGAAGTGGTTTTATGCCCACCGGCAACCCTTGTGCGCTCAATGGCCAAAGTCTGTCAGGACAACTGCGTCACCATCGGCGCCCAGGACTGCCACGCCGCCGCATGTGGCGCATTCACCGGCGATATTTCCGCGGAAATGCTGGCCGATGCCGGGGCTGAATACGTCATCCTTGGCCATTCCGAACGACGCGAAGCTTACGCCGAAGCCGATGAATTGGTGCGCCAGAAGGCCGAAACCGCCTGGGCCGCTGGCCTCAAAACCATCATATGCGTTGGCGAATCCAAAGACGAACGCCGGGCCGCCAACACGCTTGATATCATCGGCGGGCAATTGGCGGGCTCGGTCCCGGATGCAGCCACGGGCGAAAATCTTGTGATCGCCTATGAGCCGATCTGGGCCATCGGCACCGGGCTTGTGCCAACGCTTGGCGATATCGGCGAAGTTCATGATTTCATCCGCATGCGGCTGGAACGCCGGTTCGGTGCAGGCGTCGGGCGCTCGATCCGGGTGCTTTACGGCGGGTCGATGAACCCCGGCAATGTCGCTGACATCATCAAGGTGCCAAATGTCGATGGCGGGCTTGTTGGCGGCGCGTCATTGAAGGCCGAAGATTTCAGCAAGATCATCGCAGCAATGGAAGACGCGGCAAAGGCCTAAGCACCGGATTGTCCCACAAAAAAACCCTCCCGAAGAGCAGTCCTCGGAAGGGTTTATCACTTAGCTTAGCGTTCTGAAATCCCTTACCGGTCCAGCCCCCAAGACCGTGCCGACAAGTGCGTTCCAGTGCCAGGCCGGGGTCGATGAAATCAATCGGCCAGGATCTTTTCCCGGACCATGATTTCCAGATCGTAATGCATTCCGCTTGCGAAAAACACGACTGACGCGACGCCGACCAGAGCAAGAAGCTCTATTGTCATTGGCAGCATCCTCGATTCGGACTTGGTAAAAGCTTTTTAGCACAATGCGCCACAAATTTGCCATAATTTAGAACCGCCTGCGGAACCGAGGAAAGCTGCGCGGCCCCGCGCCAGATGTTGCGTTTTTGGAGGTTTCTGCTACCCTATCTGCGATCAGCAGAAATGTGGCTTTTGCGCGGAAATTCCATCCACAGGATTTCCACATGTTATCCCAAGACCTGTCCAATTGCGCAAACCACACCCGTCTGAAATAACAAAGAACACCAACCGGGAACAGAATCATGAGCGGCATAACAGCCTTGCACGATGCAGCGAAACAGGGCGATCAGGCAGATATTGCCGTCCCGGGACTGCCCCATAACATCGAGGCTGAACAGGCGCTGCTGGGCGCCTTGATGGTCAATAATGATGTCTATGACCGGGTCGCGAGCCTCGTGAATGAAACGCATTTTTATGACCCGGTCCACGGCCGGATCTTTGAAATCGCAGCCCAACGGATCCAGAAAAACGCCCTCGCCTCGCCCGTCACCCTGAAAGCCTTTCTAGAGGACGATCCCGGCCTCGCCGAACTTGGCGGCCCGGCCTATCTGGCGCGACTGGCCGGGGCTGCGATCTCGGTCTTTGCGGCGCGCGATTATGCCCAGATGATCTATGATCTGGCGATCCGCCGCGACCTGATCGCAATCGGTCAGGAAATCTCTGGTAAGGCCGCCACGGTCGAGGTGCATTCCGAACCCAAGGACCAGATTGTCGAGGCCGAACAACGCCTCTACGCGCTTGGCGAACAGGGCAGCTCTGACACCGGTTTTCAAAGTTTCCTTAAGGCCGTCACCGATGCCGTGCAGATCGCCAACGCCGCCTATATGCGCGACGGCGGCATGGCCGGGATTTCAACCGGTCTGATCGACATGGACAAAAAACTCGGCGGTTTGCACAAGTCCGATTTGCTGATCCTGGCGGGTCGACCCTCGATGGGCAAAACCTCGCTTGCGACCAACATCGCCTATAACATCGCCAAGATCTACAAGAAGGGCCAGCTGCCTGATGGCTCTGAAGGCGCTGTTCAGGGCGGGGTGGTCGGTTTTTATTCGCTGGAGATGTCAGCCGAACAATTGGCCGCGCGCATCCTGTCCGAAGCCGCCGAGGTGCCGTCCGAACAAATCCGCCGCGGCGACATGACCGAGGCTGAGTTCCGCCGCTTCGTTGAGGCCGCCAAATCGCTGGAATCCTGCCCGCTTTATATCGACGACACCCCGGCCCTGCCCATCAGCCAACTTGCGGCCCGCGCAAGGCGGCTGAAACGCACCCACGGCCTTGACGTGCTGATCATCGACTACTTGCAACTGGTGCGCGGCACTGGACGGTCGGAAAACCGGGTGAACGAAATCAGCGAGATTACCCAAGGCTTAAAGGCCATCGCAAAAGAGCTCGACATCCCGGTGATCGCCCTCTCACAGCTTAGCCGTCAGGTCGAAAACCGCGAAGACAAACGCCCGCAACTTAGTGACTTGCGCGAATCCGGCTCAATCGAGCAGGACGCCGACGTCGTGATGTTCGTGTTCCGCGAGGAATATTACAAAGAACGCGAAAAACCCGGCGATCACGATGTCGAAGCGATGATGAAATGGCAGGACGAAATGGAAAGCCTGCACGGCCGCGCCGAGGTTGTCATCGGCAAGCAACGCCACGGCCCGATCGGCACCATCGAACTTAGCTTTGAAGGCCGCTTCACCCGCTTTGGCAACCTCGTCAAAGGCTACCAACAATCCGGCAACGGCGACTTCTGACGCGCCAAAACCGCCCCTCATTGTTCCGGCAAATACTCCGGGGGGAAGGCGTTCACGCCGGGGGGCAGCGCCCCCGACCTGCGCCTGCTTCAAGCGGCAACTACCGCAGCATCATCCTCGCCCGCCTGTTGCCGCTGCCACATGCTGGCATAGCGCCCCTCAAGGGCCAGCAATTCGTCATGGGTGCCGCGCTCACTGATCTGGCCGTTTTCCAGAACCACGATCAGATCGGACTCAACCACCGTTGACAGCCGGTGCGCAATTGTCAGCACTGTCCGGCCTTTGGACATCAGGCGCAGGCTTTCCTGGATGTCGCGCTCGGTCTCGGTATCAAGGGCCGAGGTCGCCTCATCCAGCAGCAGGATCGGTGGGTTTTTCAGCAGGGTTCTTGCAATCCCGACCCGCTGTTTTTCACCGCCCGACAGTTTCAACCCGCGCTCCCCGACCGTGGTGTCAAACCCGTCCGGCAAGCCGATCACGAAATCATAGATCTTCGCGGCCTTGGCCGCAGCGATCATTTCCTCATGGTTGGCATTCGCCCGGCCATAAAGAATGTTATAGCCGATTGTGTAGTTAAACAGCACCGTATCCTGCGGCACAATGCCGATCTGGTTGTGCAGCGAGGCCTGCGTGATATCGCGTACATCCTGCGTGTCGATGCGCAAAGCCCCTGAATTCACGTCATAAAACCGAAACAGCAACCGCCCGATGGTAGACTTGCCGCTGCCCGACGGGCCGACAATGGCCACGGTTTGCCCGGGTTTCACAGTCAGGCAAAAATCCTTCAGGATCGCGCGCTCAACATCATAGCTGAACGACACATGATCAAACTCCAGCCCGCCACCGCGCACCTCAAGATCCGGCGCGTCGGGTTTATCAACTACCTCGGTCGGCTGTTCCAGCAGATCAAACATCTCGCCCATATCAACCAAAGACTGGCGAATTTCGCGGTAAACCGTGCCAAGAAAGTTCAAGGGCATGGTGATCTGGATCATGTAGGCGTTGACCATGACAAAATCGCCAACCGTCAGATCGCCCCGCTGCACCCCAAGAGCGGCCAAAACCATCACCCCGACAAGCCCCGTCGTGATCAGGAACGATTGCCCGAAATTGAGATAGGCCAATGAATAGGACGTGCGCAGCGCCGCCGTTTCATAGCGCCGCATATTGTCGTCATAGCGCAGGGCTTCGCGTTCCTCTGCCCCGAAATATTTGACGGTTTCAAAGTTCAGCAGACTGTCAATCGCCTTCTGATTGGCATTGGTGTCCTGATCGTTCATCTCTTTGCGGATCTTCACCCGCCATTCGGTCACTTTGAAGGTAAACCAAATATAAAGGCCGA
>CAYXXQ010000106.1:0-9923 GCA_964469075.1 uncultured Rhodobacter sp. | reverse complement strand
CCTAAGAACCCCCGCCGCGCTTGAAGTGATCGCGGAAATGGCTCGCGTCAAAGGCGGTGTGGTCGGTGCTGGCACCCTGATCACGCCTGCAGATGTTATCGCCGCAAAATAGGCCGGCGCGGTATTTGGCGTGTCGCCGGGGGCAACCGACGCACTGCTGGCCGCCTGCGAGGACGCCGATCTGCCCTTGCTGCCGGGCGCTGCCACCCCAAGCGAGGCGATGCGCCTGCTGGCGCGGGGATATGACATGCTGAAGTTTTTCCCGGCAGAGGCCGCAGGCGGCGCCCCGGCCCTGAAAGCTATCGGCGGGCCATTGCCGCAGATCAGTTTTTGTCCGACCGGCGGCATCACGCCGGAAAACGTCGCCAGCTATCTGTCCCTGCCAAACGTGATCTGCGCTGGCGGATCCTGGGTCGCACCGGAAGCGTTGGTGAAAGCGGGCAAATGGGTTGACATCAAAGCGTTGGCCCGCGCGGCTTCTGGCGGGTAAGGAATGTCCCCTCGAGTCCGGTTTGTTTGAAGTAACGCTCACAAACGCCTACCGCATCGCGTGTTGATGGGCTTGTTTGTTCAACGTCACTGCTAGGTGTGATCACAAGCCAAGGTCTTGAACCCGTTGTCGAACGCTTTTCCATTCAAAGAGATGCCAGAGGCGCCGTGTTGAGTTTGGGCAGGTAGCCAGTTGCTACGATCCGATCTAATCCCCATGCCGTTCTTCTTTCTGTGGCAATACAGCTGTCGTCGGAACATGCCTTGTTGTGCTCAAACCGAAGGCGCAGGTCCGGTCCATGCGCTGTGGCATAAACCACGCCATAACGTACCGACACTTCGGCCGAAGGCTTGGCTTGATCCCATGCGAACGCTCGGGCGAGGAATCCAGTCCAAGGATTTTCGAAAATATGGTTGCTTGCGAAAATATGATCTGGCATGCTGACCCAGTGGAAAAGGGGGGAGTCGTTTGTCATGAACCGAGTGTACGAAAACCACCGTTCCGACGCCTGGCATTTGCCATTCAAAGCCGCCCATCCGCTTTCGATATTTCCCTTCAGCACCACAGCCAAGCACCACAGCCAAGCACCGCGACATCACCGCCGCCGCGACGCCGCGTTAAGCCATGCGCTTTGATCTGGATAAGCTGGCAGAACCGATTGCCTACAAACTTCTGGCGGCGACCATTGTGCCTCGGCCGATTGCCTGGGTGGTCACGCAATCGGCGGACGGGCAAGTTAATGCCGCGCCCTATAGTTTCTTCAATGTGATGGGCGCGGCGCCGCCAACCGTCGCGCTGGGGCTGTTGGTGGATGCTGAACGGGGGTTCAAGGATACCGCAACCAACATCATGGCCACGGGGGAATTCGTGGTGCATCTTGTCTCCAAAGGGCTGGTTGAAAAGATGAACATCACGGCGGTCGATGCGCCCCGGGGGGTGAACGAACTTGACCTGGCTGGCCTTGCGACCCGCCCGGCGCATAATGTCAAGCCGCCGATCATCACCGACAGCCCGGTGGCGTTTGAATGCACCTGCCTGTCCTCGGTCGTGACAGGGCCGCACCAGACTGTGGTGATCGGCCACGTGCTGGCCGTCCATATCGACGACGCTTTTATCAAGGACAGCGCGCAGGGATATGTCAGAACGCCGGATCTTGATCTGGTCGCCCGAAGCTACGGGGCGGAATATATCCGGACCCGTGACCGGTTTGATCTACCACGGCCAAACTGGCGTGACTGGCTTGCCGAACATCCCGAAATCCCACGCGAAACATGAGGTGCGCTGATGGACGAACCTAAATCAGAGATCGAGAAAAAGAATTTCGACTACAGTTATCACTTGCAGCTTGAACAGCTGTTATCGGTGATGCGCCAGGTCACATCGCATCCGGAAGAACATATCTTTCTGACCACCCATCATGTGCTGGAATTGTGGTTCAAACATCTGATTTTTGATCTGAAACGGATCATTGCAATGCTGGACAGCGAAGACATTGCGCAGGCCAACTGGCTGATGAAACGGGTGGCCGAGATCTTGAAACTCGCCGAAGCCCATTGGACCGTTATGGAGACAATGTCGGCCGCCGATTTTGCTGAGTTCCGGCTGAACCTGACGGGCGCGTCGGGCATGCAGTCGCATCAGTTTCGCGAGGTGGAAGTGATGATCGGTCTGTGCGAAACCGCTGGCGAGGACTATGTCGCCCGGACCGAACGGCTGTGGCCGGGGCTGACGACAAAATATGACCGCACGCTGCGGCAGGCGTTTTTCGATGTGTTTGAGCGGCGCGGCAAATCCCTGCTGGAGGTCTACCGGGATCGCTGGCAGCAGAACGATCTGTTCCTGCTGGCCGAAGGCGCGTTTGAGATCGACCGGCGGTTTCAATCCTGGCGGCACAATCACATCCTGATGGTGCGGCGGCAAATCGGCATTCGGGCGCGCGGCACAGGCGGCACGTTCTTCAAGGATTACCTCGCGGCGACCACCGCCTATTATTTCTTCCCGGAACTGTTTGAATTTCGCAATGATCTGACGGAATCCGTTGGCGGCGAAGTCATGCCCGGAAGCGATTGAAGCTTTGGACCTGGTGACATGAACGATATGACCAAAAACATCCTTTTCATCATGTGCGATCAACTACGCCACGACTACCTTGGTTGCGCTGGGCATCCGCATATCCGCACGCCTCATATCGACGCTCTGGCCAGCCGGGGTGTTCGGTTTAAGCGCGCGTATGTCCAATCGCCGATCTGTGGCCCAAGCCGGATGAGTTTTTATACCGGCCGCTATGTGCGCAGCCACGGCTCAACCTGGAATATGGCGCCACTTCGGGTTGGCGAGATGAATATCGGTGATCACCTCAATCCGCTCGGTATGCGCACGGTGCTTTGCGGCAAGACCCATATGGCTGCCGATATTGCAGGCATGAAGCGTCTTGGCATCGACGCGGATGGCGAGATCGGCGCGCGGCTTGCGCAATGCGGCTTTGAGGTCTGGGACAGGCTTGACGGCGTCCATCCCAGCGGCGGCAAGAAGAGACCAAGCCACTACAACGCCTATCTTAACGCGCGCGGCCATGACGGGGCCGATCCGTGGGAAACCGCCGCCAATACAGTTGAAGACGCGGATGGCGACCCGCTGTCCGGCTGGTTTATGGCCAATGTCGACAAGCCCGCGCGGGTTTCGGCCAAAGATTCCGAAACCGGTTACACAACCACCCGCGCGATAGAGTTTATCGAAGCGGCTGATGACCGGCCCTGGTGTTTGCACCTCAGCTATATCAAACCGCACTGGCCCTATGTCGTGCCAGCGCCTTATCACGCGATGTACACCGCCAAAGACGTCGTCCCGCCCGCGCGCCATGCCAAGGAACGCACCGCGCCGCACCCGGTATTTGGCGCGTTCCAGCAGCACCGGGTCAGCCGGGTATATGCCCGCGACGGCGTGCGCGAACGGGTGATCCCGGCCTATATGGGGCTGATCAGCCAGATCGACGACGAAATCGGCCGATTGACCGGCTGGCTGGAAGAAACCGGCAGGCTGGAGGACACGGTGATTGTGTTCACCTCCGATCACGGCGACTACCTTGGCGATCACTGGCTGGGCGAGAAGGAGCTGTTTCATGACGCCTCCGTCCGCATTCCGTTGATCATCTGCGACCCATCGCCTGCTGCCGATGCGACCCGGGGCAGTGTTACGGATGCGCTGGTCGAAGGTGTCGACCTTTTGCCAACTTTTATCGAAATCGCAGGCGGTACGGTTCCGGGCCATATAATTGAAGGGCGCTCCCTGCTGCCGCTGATTCATGGCGAAAATGCTGAGGGTTTTCGCGACATGGTGTTCAGCGAATATGATTACGCCTATCGTCTGGCCCGCCAGCTTTTGGGTCAGGAGATTGCGAATTGCCGGTTGCAGATGGTGTTTGATGGGCGCTGGAAACTGGTGCAGGCGACCGGGTTTCGACCAATGCTTTTTGACCTTGAAGCCGATCCGGAGGAGTATCAAGACCTTGGCGAAAGCCCCGCCCATCAGCCTGAAATCGCCCGCCTGACCGCCCGGCTGTTGGACTGGGCCACGCAACACCATGCCAAACACACCCAACCTGACAGCTTTGTCGAGGCGGTTGCCGGGACAGAGTTTCACGCGGGCATTCTGATCGGGTTCTGGGACGAGGCTGATCTGGAGGACGCCACCTCGAAAGGTCACGGCGGCAACTGAGATACCCCTCGATGACCGCGCCGGCGCGGATCGGCCGCCTTTCACCGGTTATGAAGGGGGCGGCGTCGCCCCGCGTGCGCCAAGTTTCAACGCCGCCTCGCGCCCGCCATATCCGGCGATCATCGCGTCCTGATCAGCAAAGGCCTGCGCGTCGGTTGCCTTCGGGTCGCAAACTGACCGCAGCAAGGCCTCCATCCTGGAAAGGGTCTTGGCGTGGGCGGGATCAGCGGCAAGATCGTGCAGTTCTTCCGGGTCGGCTTCCAGATCAAAAAGCTCGGGCAGGAAGCCCACGTAGTGATGATATTTCCACCGCCCCTGCCTGACCATGAACGCACCTGAGACGGATCCGACCGCGTGGTATTCGCTGAAAATCACCCGCTCCGGATCAGGGTCTGATGCCGCGATGGCGCGCAGGGGCTTGATCCCTTCGGCACTGTCAAGCGGGGTTGAAAACGCAGCGCAAATTTCGACGGACAGGTCAAGCAGGCTGACAGGCGTGGTGCAGGTGGCGGTTGGCCAATCCGGGCCAGCGGCGATCATCGGGATCGCGACGCTTTCCTGATAAAGGTTGGATTTCCCCCAAAGCCCCCGCGCCCCAAGGTTGTCGCCGTGATCGGAGGTATAAACCACGTTGGTCTCCCCGCCGAGGCCAGCGGCATCCAGCGCCCCAAGGATCTGGCCGACATTGTGGTCAAGCCAACTGCAAAGCCCGTAATAAGCAGCCATTGCCCTGAGCCGTTCATCGGCATCGCGGAACTTGGCCTCATTGTCGCCGTGGGCATTCTGTCGCTCGACCCAGGGGTGGCGGTGGTAGCCCTGGTTGGGATGCAGTTTCACCTCGGGCAGGTCTTTGGTCGGGTAAAGGTCGTAAAACGCCTCCGGGCAGACCAGCGGGAAATGCGGGGCCACCAGCCCGACATAAAGGCACCAGGGCCCGTCATCGGGCTTGCGATTGCCCAGCCAGTCCATACTGCGCGCGGTGACGTCTTGGTCATATTCGGTATATTTGCTGGTGCCCGGGCCGATATAGTCGCCCAGCATCCGGCCATCAGCAAGCACGCGTTCGTCTTCGCGGCGGATCGAGGCCCAGACCATGCCTGTGCCGCCCGCGACCATCATCGGGATATGTTCAACGTCAAAACCCGCCGGGTCTTCCTTGGCGCGGTAATGCAATTTGCCGATGGATTCCACCGGCACGCCTGCGGCCTGAAGCGCGTGGCCCCATCCGGGGATGGCCCCGGTATAGGGCATGGCATTGTCCCAAAGCCGCGTCTGATGGACGTATCGCCCGGTGGCAAAGGCGGCGCGGGCCGGGACGCAAATCGGGCAGGGGGTGTAAGCGTTGGTAAAGCGGGTGCCGCGCGCTGCCAGCGCGTCAAGATGCGGCGTCTGCACTATCGGATGGCCCGCACAGCCCATCGCACGGGCCTGATGTTCGTCTGACATCAGGACCAGCAGATTGGCAGGGCGGCTCATGTTTTTGCCTCCAGAATATCGGCCAGCGGGCCGGGCAGTTCGATCATCGCGTCATGCAGGCAGTCAAGCTGGTGGCTGTGCCAGCCCGGCGCGTCCTTGTATTTCTCATAGAACTGCCAGAATGGCGAGGGCTTGTGTCGGGTGCAGATGACATAGTCCTTTCGGGCAACCTCGTGCTGCCGGCCGTTTAGCGTGACGCCCTTGCCAAAACAGGTGCCGGGCTGGGGGGTCGCCATGCGTTTCAGCCAGTCGATTTTATCGTCACTTACCCAGCGTTCAAACCCGGTCGGATCGGTATGCCCGTCGGGCCGTCTGGCGGCGGCCACTTCGGCGGCGCGTTCGGGGTTGGACAGCTTGGCAGCACTTTCATTGCTGACCTCTGGCACCATCGCGTCAAGGTAAACCAGACGCGTGATGCGATCGGGCAGGTGCCCGGCAACGCCGGTTACGATGGTGCCGCCATAGGAATGTCCAACAAGCGTGATGTCGTGCAGCTCTTCCCATTTGATAAGTTGAACAATGTCTTCCACATGCGTGTCAGGCCCTGTGACCGCGTCAATCAGGTGGTGTCGCTCTGCCAGACCAGTCAGTGAAGGCGCAAACACCCGGTGGCCGCGATCTTGCAGGATTGCGGCGAGGTCTTTCCAGCACCAGCCGCCATGCCAGCCGCCGTGAACCAAAACGAAATCGGTCATGAGGGGAGGCCTTTCTGGTCGCGGGCCGGGATCAGGTATTGCCGGATTACCAGCGCCACCGCGACCGCGATGGCTGGCAGATGCACAAGCGGCAGCGACGACATGATCGCGGCGGCGACCGCAAGACGCCCGATCACTTCCCACCCCGCCAGTTTCATGCGGTCAAACCGCGCCAGCGCACTGGCCAGCAGATAAAGCGCCAGGCAAAGCCGGGCGATCAGCCAGATAAGGGCGGCTTGATGGCGCTGCCCGTCATAGCCGGTGATATAGGCAGAACCCGAGGCGAAAGTGTCCGGGTTTTCTATTGCCTGCTCGATCAGCAAAAGCTCTGGGTAGAAGGCGAAAACGAAGGGGATGACAAACATCACCACGCCTGATCGCACGGCCGAAAACCCGGTGATCATCGGGTCCGCCTTAGTGATCGAGGCGGCGGCAAAGGCCGCGATGGCGACCGGTGGCGTGATCGCCGAGGCCACGGCGAAATAGAAGATGAACATATGCGCCGTGAAGGTCGCAATGCCCAGCCCAGCCAACACCGGCCCCATCAGAAGTGCAACGTTGACATAAGCCGGGACCGTCGGCATGCCCATGCCAAGCAATACCGCAAGAAGCATCGTCAGCAGCAGCGCTACGAACAACAGCAGCGGGGTCGATCCGCCTTCGATGTTCAGCGTGCGCAGCCAGCCCAGAATATCAAGCGCGATATAGCCGGAAAGCCCGGTGAAGTTCAGGCAGAAGTCGATCACCGACACCGCCAGGAACATCAGATACAGCGTGGAGATCATCAGACCGGCTTGCGATAGAGCAGCTATGATCCGCTTTGGTTCTGCCCGCACTTTGGGGTCAAGAAATAGCAATCCACCCAGCAGCATGACCGACCACCAGCCTGCGCTGCCAGCGTCGCCGACCGAGTTCTGGACCAGTTGGAAAAACCAGGGCAGGTCAGGCGCGCGGCAAATGCCGTTTACAACTTCGTGGGAAATGCCAAACAGGGTTGCGAAGGGTCCGCAGCCGATGGCCTCCTTCGGGGTTAGCAACATGAAGATGATCAGCACGATCGGGGCAATGATCATGATAAGATGGGTGTAATCTGTGCGCGACATGCGCATGGCGTCTGTCGGGGTGCCGACCGCCTCGATCCCTTGTTTGCGCGCTTGAAATACTACCGACAGGAACAGGCAGCCGAAATAGGCCAAGGCCGGGATCATCGCGGCGATGATAACCTCGCGGTAGGGCGTGCCTGTCAGCGAGGCCAGCACGAAAGCCGCCACGCCCATGACCGGCGGCATGATCGACCCACCGGATGAGGCCGCAGCCTCGACCCCGCCTGCAAACACTTTGGAGAAACCGCGCTTCAACATCATCGGAATGGTCAGAACGCCTGTGGACATGACGTTGACAACAGGGCCGCCCGAAACCGTCCCGAAAAGGGCAGAACTGACAATCGCGGCATGCGCCGGACCACCGCGCAAACGACACGTCCAAAGGACGGCCAGCTTGATCAGTGACTGCCCGCCAGCGGAGGCACCGAAAAGCGCGCCAAGGATCAGGTAGGGAAAGACCGTGTTCAAAAGGATGTCCATGAACCGGCCCAGCAGCCCTTGCGAACTGTTGATCAGGATATCAAGCACATTTGGCCGCCCGTCGATCAACTGCCGGGGTTCGCCGCCCAGCTTGGTGATCACGTATTTGTTCAGGTCATCCGCCCCCCAGAAATACCAGATCAGCACGGTGCCGATGGTATAGGCCGCAATCAGGATTGCGACCATGACAAGCGGCAGGCCCCAGACCCTGATATTATAGCCAAGAAACACCACCATCGCGGCGGCGACCACGGCAAAAATCCAGACGCCAAGGGTGTTCAGGCATTGCGGATCTTCGACTGAGTCTGGCACCGGCAAGCCGTAAAGCGTGGCCAGCTCCCGCTCCTTTGCAAGACTTTCGGCGATCAGTTGGGCGCGTTCGCCTGTGAACTGGTCAATCAGACAGACGCTGCTGATTTCGATGACATAAGCCAGGGATACCGCAACGGCGGTGGCGACAAGCAGCAGATCGATGAAAAGCCCGGTCCGGCGCCGCAACGGCCCTTTGTTCAGAGCGTCGCGGTAAAAGGAATGGCGCAAGGCCACGATGATCATCATGATCACAAAGACCATCGGATAAAGATACTGAAACGGAAATTTGCGGATCACGAAGTTCTGTGATCCGCTGACCTCCCTTACCCATTGGTCAAGGCCCGGGATTGCTGGGATGTTGTTGATCATCCCGATGATGACCATCACAAAACCGATTGCGCCCGCGATGCGCAGGGCACGATCCGGTGACTGCGGTGAACTTGCGCTCATGTCCTGCTTCCCCTGCGCTTGACGCTGCTTTTCAGGCAAGAAACGCCGCCCGGGGCCGGGCGACGCTTGAGGCATTGATCAGGGTTTGGCGCAGTCAGGGATGGTGTACCCGGCGTCTTCCCAGGCAGCGATTGCGCCGGGATGGTATTTCAGCGGGTTTGGTCCACAAAACCCTGACAGTTTGGCGTCGATCACGCCGACCCCCATGTTTTTAACGAAGGGGGCCTTGGCGATAAGCTTGTCCATCGACTTGATGTACTCGGTGACCAGAGCCTTGACCAAGGCGTCGTCCATGTCCTTGTGAACGATATCGGCCGCCGTGATGTTGACGCCGCGCCAGATATTATCCTCGGACTTCAGTGTCACCCCATCGCCATAGCCAAGCGCATCGCCGGAAATGGTTACAGGCGCATTGCCGGGGGAGGAGGCCCATCGCTTGAAGCTGTCACTGTCAAATGCTTCGCTGGGGACGGAATAGATCGCCACCCGGCCCGAAGCCTGGGCGGCGGTGATCCGCTGTGAGGGGTGGGATTCCGGTAAGACGAACAGTTCTGCCGACCCGTCTGAGATCGTTTTCCCCGACTGTCCCCAGTTTACCTGAAGGCCGCGATAGTCTTCGCCTTCCTTGACGCCACCGACAAGTTGCAACATTTGTCGCGCGCCGACCAGTGCGCCACCGGCGGGTGGGCCGTTGTAAATCACCCGGTTGTTCAGATCGTCCCAGCCACCCAGATTGCTGCTTTCAAAGGCGTACATGGTATAGCCGCCTAGGTTGTATGGATAAAGCGCGCGCAGGTTTGACGCCAACTCAGCACCCTTTTCGCCCTGCTTGGAATAGGGGCCAAGGCCCTTGGACAGCAAAAACACCAGCACCAGCGGGGCTGTTCCGATATCGGTCTTGCCCTGGGCCACGTTTAGGATCGAAAATGTCAGCGTTTGCCCTGCCTGGACTTGCAGGTTGGCAATGCCCGAAGCCGACGCGATTTCCGCCAGATGCGAGATCGACATGAACGGTGGTCCGCCGGGTGAGGTGGCCTCGGCCGTGAGGTTTTCTTGCGCGGTGCTGGCCCCGGCCAGGAGGCAAAGCGCGGCTGCGAAATTGGTTAAGCGCGTCATCATATCATTGGTCTCCCTGAGTATTTGTCGAGCCTGATACCGGTTTGCCCGGTTTTGTGGCTTCTGCTAGAGGATTGCAGGGAAATG
>CAYXXQ010000105.1:0-9928 GCA_964469075.1 uncultured Rhodobacter sp. | reverse complement strand
CTTTTAGAGAGTTGAATCAGAAATCAACACAAATGGGAATCCTGAATCTCAACAGGCCCTAGTTGGAATGATCGACTTCTTGGCCGCATCATGCCCTGCCGCCCCCACAACCCAGCCCGTCAGCGGGGCGGCAGTTGGGCCAGTTGGCGCAGGCCGGACATCAGGGCGGTTGTTGCGACGGGGCCGAAATCTCGTTCTAAATCCGCGTAAATCGCGGCACTTTCGGGCGCGATCCGGTCGATCAGGGCGTGGCCTTTGGCTGTCAGGACTGCGATTTGGCGGCGGCCGTCTTGTTGGTTGCGGCTGCGGCTGATCAGGTTTCGGGCCTCCAGATTGGCCAGAATTCTGGTCAGGCTGGGGGTCAGGATGACGCTTTCTTCAGCCAGGCGGGTCGGTTCGGTCGGGCCAAGCTCGTTCAACACCCGCAGCACGCGCCACTGTTGTTCGGACAGATCATGCGCTTTCAGCATCGGGCGAAACCGTCGCATCACTGCTTCGCGGGCGCGTAACAGCATGATCGGTAAGGATTTTTCGGCGATGGTCTGCCGGTTGCTCATACTGGCTCTTTCCTTACGCTGTTAGACAGGGTGCCGACGCCCTCGACGCTGACCTCGACTACGTCGCATTCCTTCAGCCAGATCGGCGGGTCAAACCGTGCGCCTGCTCCGATGGGGGTGCCGGTGGCGATCATGTCGCCGGTTTCCAGCGTGCCGAAGGTCGAGACATATTCAAGGATGCGCGCGAACGGAAACGCCATTGCGGCGGTGCTGTCGGATTGGCGTACATCGCCGTTGACGCGGGTTTCAACCGTCATATCGGTCACGTCGACGCCTGACAGATCGGTTTCGATCCAGGGGCCGATGCCGCCGGATTTGTCCCAGTTCTTGCCCGGCGTCACGTTGAACTTGCCGTGCCTTACCCAGTCGCGGATGGTGCCTTCGTTCATGATCGTCAGGCCCGCGACATGATCCATCGCCCCAGCCTGGCTGATCCTGCGGCCGGGTTTGCCGATGACAAGGACGATTTCGCCCTCGTAATCCAGCTGCTCGGATTCCGCTGGGATCTCCAACGCCTGGCCGTGCGGTACGAACGAGCGCGGGTTGCGCACGAAGACGCTGGGATATTGCGGCGCTGTGCTGCCGTCTTTGTATTCCTCATTGCGGTTCATATAGTTAACGCCGATACAGTAAATCCGCGTAGGGTCGGGCACAGGCAGGCCGAGGGTCACCTCGGATAATGCGTGATCGGGCGCACCGGTCAGGGCAGCTTGTGCTGCCCCAAGATCGCCCGCCAGCAGGGCCTTGATATCGCTGACCCCAATCCGTGTGGTCAAATCAAAGACCCCGTCGCCGACCACTGCACCGATGCGCGACGCGTTGAATGTTATCAGTTTCATGGGCAGTCTCTTTCCGTGCAGGTCAAATTTATCTTGACGGTAGTTAACGTGTTAAGTAGATAATTAACTCGTTAACTACCTGAGGTCAATCCCGTGGCGCATCTGACAATCGAATATTCCGCCAATCTGGAAAACCAGCTTGATATGGCGGCGTTTTGCAATATCGCCCGACAGGCGATGGTCGATGCCGGGTGCTTTCCGATGGCCGGTATCCGCGTGCGCGCCTTTCGCGCTGATCATGTGTCGGTGGGGAATGGCGGTGATGATCTGGCCTTTGCCGATATGGTGTTGCGGATGGGGCCGGGCAGGGATGCCGCGACCCGGCAGGGCGCCTGTCAGGCGATTTATACCGCGCTTGAGACCTGGCTTGAAGGTCGGCTTGATCTGCCCTTTGCCCTGTCTTTGGAAGTGCTGGAACTGAATTATCCATTTGTCGAAAAACGGCTGAACACCATTCGCGCCGCGCTGACGGCCAGAGGGAACGAAAATGTCTGATCTATCCGCCAACCAGAGACGCGCTGCAGCCTATCTGAAACCGATCACCGACAAGGGTGTGCTAAATCGGATCGGCGGACAGGACAGTGCCGGGGCCGGGCAGTTTCAGACGACCTCGCCGATAGATGGCGCGTTTCTGGCCAATGTTACGCGCAGTGATGCGGCTGAGGTGGATCGCGCCGCCAAGGCGGCCAAGGCGGCGTTTCCGGCCTGGCGTGATCTGGGCGCGAAAGAACGCAAGGCGATCCTGCATAAGGTGGCCGATGCCATCGTCGCGCGGGCTGAAGAAATCGCGTTTCTGGAATGTCTGGATACTGGGCAAGCGCTGCGCTTTATGTCCAAAGCCGCGTTGCGCGGGGCGGAAAATTTCCGTTATTTCGCGGATCTTGCCCCCTCGGCCCGGGATGGCAAGCATCTGCCCAGCCCGACCTTGATGAATGTGACGACGCGGGTGCCGATCGGCCCGGTTGGGGTGATCACGCCCTGGAACACGCCGTTCATGTTGTCGACATGGAAGATCGCCCCGGCATTGGCGGCGGGCTGTACGGTTGTGCATAAACCTGCGGAGCTGTCGCCGATTACTGCCCGGTTGCTGGTTGAAATCGCGGAGGAGGCGGGCTTGCCGCCGGGTGTCTGGAACCTGGTAAACGGCTTTGGCGAAGATGCCGGCCGGGCGCTGACCGAGCACCCGGATATCAAAGCCATTGCCTTTGTTGGTGAAAGCAAAACCGGCAGCATGATCATGAAACAAGGGGCGGATACACTGAAGCGGGTGCATTTCGAACTCGGCGGTAAAAACCCTTGCATTGTTTTTGCCGATGCCGATCTGGACCGCGCTTTGGACGCGGCGATCTTCATGATCTATTCGCTGAATGGGGAGCGCTGCACCTCATCCTCGCGGCTGCTGCTTGAGGCCTCGGTGCATGACGCGTTTATTGAGAAACTGGCCGCTAGGGTGGCCAATTTGAAGGTCGGGCATCCATTGGACCCGGCCACGGAAGTCGGGCCGCTGATTGCGCCGGTGCATCGTGACAAAGTTTGTTCCTATATTGACATTGCGCGGGCTGATGGGGCGACGATCAAGGTCGGTGGCACCCGGATTGACGGGCCCGGCTGCTACGTGCAGCCGACCTTGGTGACAGGGGCCACAAACAACATGCGCGTCGCCCAGGAAGAGATTTTTGGCCCGGTTCTGACCGTCATTCCCTTCAAGGATGAGGCCGAGGCGATCACCCTGGCCAATGGCGTGGACTATGGTTTGACGGCCTATATCTGGACAAATGATCTGACCCGTGCGCTGCGTGTTACCGATCAGATCGAAGCTGGGATGATGTGGGTAAATTCCGAAAACGTGCGACATTTGCCGACACCCTTTGGCGGCGTAAAAGCCAGCGGTATCGGTCGGGACGGGGCCGAGTGGTCGTTTGAGTTTTATATGGAACAAAAGCACGTCGGCTTTGCGCTCGGCGCGCATAAAATCGCCAGGCTAGGCGCTTGACGCGCGCGGCTTGGCCGGGTGACAGTTTGATGGATTTAAAAAAGGAACAGCGAAATGGGTGAACTCGCACTTGCCGCAAAAATCACACATGTCCCGACAATGCTGCTTAGCGAAAGGCCGGGTCGAATTTTTGGCACACGCCAGCAAGCGATTGACGGGCATCGCGAAATTGCCCGCCGCATGGCCGAATTGGGCGTGGATACCTTGGTGGTGCTGGATACACATTGGTTGGTCAATGCTGGTTTTCATGTCAATTCCAACAACCATTTCAAAGGGATATACACCAGTCACGAATTTCCACATTTCATCCAAAACCTTGAATACGAATATGATGGCAATCCGACCCTTGGTGATTTGATCGCCGAGAAAGCCACCGAAAAAGGTGTTTTTACCCTGTCTCATCAGGTCGAAACGCTGGATCTGGAATATGGCACTTTAGTTCCTTTGCGCTACATGAACGAGGACCGGCAGTTCAAGGTCGTGTCGGTTGCGGCTTGGTGCACGGTGCATAATCTTGACGATTCGCGCATTTTGGGTGCGGCAATCCGACAAGCGATTGAGGAAAGCGACAGCAAGGTGGCTGTGCTTGCTTCGGGCTCGCTCAGTCACAAGATTTGGGAGAACGAGCTTTACGAGGCCAATAACGGCACGTTCACCATTAGCCGCGAGTTTAACCGCCAGATGGACCTGCGGGTGCTTGATCTGTGGCAGGACGGGGACATTCCGACATTTCTGAAAATGCTTCCGGATTATGCCGAACACTGCGCCGGTGAGGGTGGTATGCATGACACCGCAATGCTGTTTGGCGCCCTTGGTTGGGACAGCTATTTTGGCAAGGGGGAGTTGTTGGGCGAGTATTTCCCAAGTTCCGGCACCGGCCAGTGCAATGTGGTTTTCCCAGTCACCTGACGTGCCGCTGCTGCCATTATCCGGGGGCGCAACTGCCCGCCCCCGGTGTTTCTGGCCGTTTTAGCGCGGTTATTGCTGCGGTAAATGGATGTTGAACCGCGCCCGGATTCGCGCGTCGGTTTCTGGATCAAGCTGCGCGGTTGAGGGTTTGGACAGGATGTCCAGTTTCAGTCGGGTCGCATTGGTAACAAGATGCGGCTTGCCCTTTTCCAACCATTCCTTTGGGGACGTTCGGTCGCCAATTGTCGGGTAGATATAGTCGGTCTGCATCAATCCTAGCGTCTGATCGGAACCCAAATAGTGCCCGGGCCCGCCAATGCAAACGCTGCGCATTGTATCCAGTGAAAGGCTGGCCTCGGACACTTCGATGCCGCGCACACAGCGCAGGGATTGGCCCAACAGATCATCGCCGATAATCAGACTTTCAAGGCAAAAGCCCAACAGCGACGCGTGCATGCCAACGCTTTCATAAACCATATTCAGCCCGGCCAGCCCTGCCATCACGTTGGAATGGGCTTGTTCATAACCAGCCTGCATATCAGGCATTTTGGCATCGGCAATCCCGGCCGCTGCCCCGCCAGGGAGGCCATAAAAACGGTGCATTTGCGCGCAGCCTGCCGTCAGAAGCGCCTGTTCCCCAGACCCGCCAGACATCGCGCCCGTGCGCAAATCAGACACGAAAGGCCAGGTGCCAAAGATCGCCGGATGGCCTGGGCTGATGGCATTGACATAGACAAGTCCGGCCAGGCATTCGGCAACCGCCTGAACAATCGCGCCTGCGATCGAAGCGGGCGCCGTGGCCCCGGCTTGACCGGCTGACAGCAGCAAGATTGGCATGCCGCCTTTGATGCAAGCCTCCATCACCTCGCAGGCTTCGGTTGAAAACTTCATCGGTGGCACGACAAAACAGATGGACGCTGAAACAAATGGCCGTGCCCGCCAGGCTTCCTCGCCACCGGCGATTTCATGGATCAGATCAAAGCAGCCAGGCACGAAGTCAGGTTCGGTAAAGCTGGTGCCAACATGTTTGGCAGTGCCGGTGCATGCCGCGTAGATCGTGTTTAAGTCCATCTCGTAATTATCTGTAATATCACGACAAACCATCGGGCGTTGGAAGAAATGAACATTGTCCAGACGATTGACGATCCGGGCAGCATCAAACAAATCCTGAACTGTGCTGTCGCGATATTCGTTGGCATCGACATCCACCACATGCACTGCAGCCCCAGCGGTGCCATAATGGACGCGGTTGCCTGACAGTAGCAAATCATGTCGCGGATCACGACCGCAGATCGTGATATCACGCGCGGCGGTTTTCAGGGCCTGTTCCACGACCGCGCGGGGAAAACGGATGCGGCCATCATCGCCCTTGATCGCGCCTGCGGCAGTTAAGCAAGCGACGCCACTTTCCGGCGCTTCGGACAGGCCGATTTCTTCCAGCGCTATTAGGGCCGCTTCATGGATGCGGTTGATTTCGGCCTCGGAAAGCGGATTGTAGACACCGCCTTCCATACCGGCGCGGACGGGGCGGATATTGTCGGCCAAGGGGGCGGCGCGCAGGGCTTTACGGGCAGAACGGCCACCTGAGCGGCGGGAGGTCATTTGGTTCATGAACGGGACTCTGGTATAGCGTGGAAAAAGGGGTCATTGCAAAGCTAACGCCGTGCAGGCCGTCCTCGTGCCGCGCGTCCGCGATCCGCACCGATGGTGCGGCTGACAAGTGCGATTTTCCAAGCTTTGTTTTTCATGCCATATCCGGGTTCAGTGACCGGCATGTTGCGCCGTTATCGGGTTAAGTCTTGTCCAATTGCGTCAGAATGTCGCTTCTGATCAATCAACGGTATAAAATTGCCGGGTTTTTGCCGGTTGCGCGGTGGATCACCAACTGCCTGATGCGCCCCCGCCCGAAGAAGAGCCACCACCAAACGAACCGCTGGAGGATGAGGAGCTGCTTTTGCTGATCATCGGGATCGTCACGTAATCCGTATCGCTATAGTCGCAATTGCGGCAGGTCTTGTCGATCCGCGCCTGACCGCTGTTGGAGGTGGTTGCTGCCGTGATCGCCGTGCGTTTTGAATAAAGCGTGCGAAAACCGCATATGTCGCAGGCAGCATACCCTGAGAACCATTTGCGGTAACCTTCGATCAGCACATTGTCGTCATGGCGACAGTACCAGACGTCGTAATCCTTTGATTTCAGGCTTTCTTCGACCTTTTGGCCTTGATTGAGGCGGGCATCGTCATCCTCTTCCGACAGGCGGGTCATCTTGCGGCCGCACAAATCGCACTGCCGGGGCCGGTTGCGTTGCCAGCGGCGCCAGCCGAACAATCCGTAGCCGCTGAGCGCCAGCCCTACCGCGCCGAAAATCCAGGCAAACAAGCCGCCGCTTTTGGCGTTGTCAATGGCATAGTCCCGTTCGGCCTTCAGGCGCGAAGACGCGGTGTAGCCTTCGTCGGTAAACTCGAGCCAGGTGCGTTTGATGGTTTCGGCAACCCCGGCTTCGATGCCGTTGGCATAGTCGTCCTGCTTAAACCAGGGGATGAAATGGTGGTCGATCACCCGTTTGACACGGTCGTCAAACGTGGGGGGGTAGCCCGCGCCAAGTTCGATCCGCATGGTGCGATCCTGCTTTGCGATGAGGATCATGATGCCGTCATTGCGTGTGGCGTTGCCGACGCCCCAACTGTTGAACAGACCGGTGGCAAACGCCTCGATCGAAGGGCTGGGGCCGTAATCCAGACGGCTTTGGACGGTGACCACGGTCATTTCAACGCCGCGCTCTTCACGTACGGCTTTTAACATCGCAAGCACCCGCGCTTCGCTGTCGGGCGGCAAAAGATCAGCGAAATCATTGATATAGGTGGATTGGTAGGCCGGGTAGTTCTGCGCAGTTGCCGCAAGCGGCAGGGCGAGAATGAAAAGAAACATCAAAATACGCATGGGTAAATCATAGGCTGAAAATGGCGTCAGTAAACCCGGCTTTATTTTCGGGCGTTCCTGCCGGGGCCGTACCGCTTTTGTGAAAATAGCCTCAGTCGATCAGGTCCAGCAAGGTGTCATAAACACTCATCACATCCGCTTGGGTGCAGTCAAACTGCCCGGCGGTCATGCGGATGACGAACTGGCCTTCATGGGTGGTTTGGGTCAGGTAGATGCGGCCATCGTCGTTGACCTTTTGCAACAGCGCCTCGGTTGCTTGATTGGCGTCCTGGCCCTTGGGGGCGTATTGAAAGGTAAACAGCGCCAGGCGGCTTTCTGTGGTGATTTGAAAGGATGGGTGGGCGGCCAGTTTGGCCTCCAACTGCTGCACCCAGGCGACGTGGTTGCGGATGCGGTTGCGCAGCCCGTCCAGGCCGTAAGCGCGCAGCAGAAACCACAGTTTCAGGGCGCGAAAACGCCGACCCAGCGGGACCACCCATTCGTTGTAATTGGTGATGTCGCGCTCGCCCAAGGTCTGCAAGTAGTCCGGCCGCAGGCCCAGCGTGCGCAGTTGCGGTTTGGGATCGGCGAGGAACTGGACCGAGCAGTCAAACTGCGCCCCCAGCCATTTATGCGGATTGAAAACGATGCTGTCAGCCCCATCGATCCCTTGCCAGAGGGGGCGAAATTCAGGGCAGATCATGGCAGACCCGGCCCAGGCGGCATCGACATGGCTGTACAGCCCTTCGTCCTTGGCGATCTTGACGATTGCGGCCACATTGTCAGACGCCCCGATCGAGGTGCCGCCGACGCAGATTACCACACCTGCGGGCAGATATCCGGCGGCGCGGTCGGCCTGGATGGCGGCGCGAAGGGCCTCGGGGCGCATTGCAAAGGTGTCATCGGTCGGGATTTTCACCAGATTGTCCTGGCCGATGCCTGCGACCCAGCAGGCCTTGTCGATGGACGAATGCGTCTGGGCCGAGGCATAGACACGCGGCGTTGCCTCACCCGCGAGGCCAGATGTGATGCCGCGCCAGTTAAGCGCACGTTCGCGCATCGTCAGGACGGCTGACAAGGTGGACGAGGTGGCGCTGTCCTGAATGACGCCGGTGAAATGATCGGCAAGCCCCAGCGCCTGACGCAGCCAGGTGATCATCACGCCTTCGATTTCAGTTGCAGCGGGGGAGGTTTGCCACAGCATGCACTGGGCGGCGATGGTGTTGGCAAGCTGTTCGGCAACCATCGAGGCCGGTGCGGCGTTGGAGGAAAAATAGGCAAAAAACCGGGGATGCTGCCAATGGGTCATGCCGTCGGGCACGATTCTTGCGAAATCGTTGAAGATGGTTTCCATGTCTTCGGCGGCTTCTGGGGGCATGGCGGGCAGTTGGGCTGCGATGTCGCCCGGTTTGACCTGGGCGCGCACCGGACGGTCGCGCAGGTGATCAAGGTAATCCTGGCCCCAGGCGGTGGCTCGGTTCGACCATTTGGTGAAGTCTTTGAGTTCCATACCGGGCCTTCCAGATTAAATAGTTAACATGTTCAGGAGTTTTTGCACGATGTGATATTGGCGTGCAAGGGATATCCGCTGGCAGATCGTTTGGTGGCGTGTGTGGGGTTTGAGTATTTTTGGAACAATGAAATGCGCGTGTGGGTTATTTCAACATTGGGTCGACGATTGAGGCCGGGGCGAGGTTTGCCAGGGGGGAGAAGTCGCCGTGGTCAAACATCGCGTTTGCGGCGTCGATGATGGTTTGGTGGGTCAGCCGCGCCAGAGCCGCGCCAAGGCTGATGCGGGCGACGCCCATTGCCGCGAGATCGCTGTAGGGAATGCTGCTGGCATGGCCCGCGACCAGCACGTTGACGGGTTTTTTGATTTCATTACAGATCCGCTGGATATCGGCGCGGCTTTTAGGCAGCGGCGCATAAAGGCAATCGGCCCCGGCGGCGTCAAAGGCGTGCAGGCGGCGCAACGCCTCGGCCAGGTCATATTGGCCGGTCAGGATGCCGTCGGCGCGGGCCACCAGCACGAAATCACGCGGCAGGGCGCGGGCGGCGGATGCGGCGGCGCGGATGCGGTCGACCGCAAGTTCAAAGTCGTAAGGGTCGGTGCCGGGCAGATCGGTGTCTTCGATTGATATGCCGGCAAGCCCAACCTCAGCCGCCAGACGCACGGTTTCGGCAACGGTTTCAGGGGCTTGGCCAAAGCCGTTCTCAAAATCTCCGGATACAGGCAAGGGCGTGGCACTGACCAGATCGGCGGCATGAGACAGGGCTTGGTCGCGGGTGATCGTGCCTGCATCGGGCAAGCCAAGGGTGAACGCATGCGCGCCTGAGGATGTGGCCAGAGCCTTCGCACCAAGGGCTGCCAGCATCTTGGCGCTACCGCGATCCCAGGCATTGGCCAGGATGAACGGATTGCCGGGCTGGTGCAGGGCGCGAAAATCGGCGCCGGGGTCAAAACGGGTCATTGGGGCATCCTTTTGGCAAAATCGGCCAGCCTTTGCAGGGCGGCGGTGAAGCGGTCGTCAGCGATTGTCATGGCAACCCGGATATGCCCGGCCGCCGCCTGGCCGAAGCTTTCGCCCGGCATCACGGCGATCTTTTCCTGATCCAGCAATTGCCGCGCGAACTCCTGCCCCGACAGGCCGGTGGCGCGGATATCAAGCATCAGATACATCGCCCCGCTTGACGGGATCAGCCGCAGCGCG
>CAYXXQ010000104.1:0-10119 GCA_964469075.1 uncultured Rhodobacter sp. | reverse complement strand
CACCGGGTGCATCCGCGCGTCAATTCAAACCGGCCTGACGATGTTGACCTGATCGCGCCCTTTAACGAGGGCGATGACCTGCCGCCAAACGCCTAGCTGATATTCAGCTTGCCCTTCATACTTGGGTGGAACCGGCAGAAATATTCCTTCGTCATATCGGCGGTCACGTCGATATCAGCGGAATCGCCCTTTTTCAGCTTGCCACTGTCCCAGGTCCGGCTTTGCGAGGTCGCGGTATGCGGCGCGCCGTCAAGATTGGTGAAGGTGATCGTATCGCCAACTTTGACCGTCAGGGTTTCAGGTTCAAACCGAAATCCCTTGATGGTGACTTGATGGGTCGTCGCGGCCTCGGCCCCTTTGGCGATCGGCAAAACGGCGACGGCAAACAGCGCCAAGGCGGATTTCAAAAGTGATCTGCGGTTCATCTATTCGTCCTTTGGTCAGAAATATCACACGCTCAGGCTATAGGTATTCCGCTGATTTACCACAGCCCTGCATTCCGCTTCACCAGAATGTGACACCGTCGATTTTGCCAAGGATTTCGCCCCTCAGGTCGCGCCAGGACCATTTTTTGTCGAAAATCCGCGCGTTCCGGGCTGTGAATCCCTATTCTGCTGACAGGGAAAAGCCCGCGCGCAGCGCGCCCGATGCAGGAGACCGCAAATGCCTGATGATCAGACAGTTACCGATCAGACACTAACCGATCAGATGCCCGCCCAAACCCTGACCGATCTTGGCCCGGTGCTTCAGCCGGTTGAAACCGCGCGGGGACTGCCGAACGCGCATTATACTTCGCAAACGGTTTATGAGGAAGAACGCGACGCTGTGGTGTTTGCAAACTGGGCCGGGATCGGATTTGGTTTTGACGTGCCAAATCCAGGCGATGTGATGCCGGTTGATTTCATGGGCATGCCGATGCTGATCGTGCGCGACAATGATGGTGAGGTCGGCGTGTTTCAGAACACATGCCGACATCGCGGTATGGTACTTGTGGAAAAGAAGGGCAATATCCGTGGCACCATCCGCTGCCCCTATCATTCATGGTGCTATGGCCTGAAGGGGGAGCTGCGCTCAACCCCGCATGTCGGCGGGCCAGGGCAGAACCTGCATGACAACATCAAGCGCGGCGAACTTGGCCTTTACCCGATCCGGTCACATGTTTACCGCGATGTTGTTTTCGTGAATGTCAGCGGCTCCGCCGACCCGTTTGAGGTTTACGCAGCCCCGTTGTTGGAGCGGATGAAGGACCATGACAAGCCGGTCTATCACGGCGGAGAAGGGTCCGGCTTCAGCTTTGATGTCGCCTGCAACTGGAAACTGGCTGCGGAAAATTATCTGGAAAGCTATCACTTGCCCTGGATCCATCCCGGTCTGAATTCATATTCCAGACTTGAAGATCACTATCACGTCCCAGGTGCCGCCCCGATGGCCGGTCAGGGAACGCTTGTCTACCAGCAAACCAAAGGTGAAGCGGGTGAGGTTTTTCCAGATTTCGGCGGCTTGCCGGAGAAATGGGACAATGGTGCCGAATACCCGGTCCTGTTCCCAAATGTGCTGTTTGCCTATCAGCGTGACCACGCTTTTGCGATGCTGCTGCTGCCGCAAGGCCCGCAAGAAACGATCGAACGTACCGAGATTTTCTATGCGTTCCCAGAAGGCGCGCGTCCCGATCTGGATGATTTGAAAGCGCAGAACGCGGTTCAGTGGAAAGGTGTTCTGGAAGAGGATCTTTTTGTCGTCGAAGGCATGCAAAAAGGCCGTCACGGGGTTCATTTTGACGGCGGCAAATTTTCCCCGGTGATGGACAACCCGACCCATGATTTCCACCGCTGGGTTGCTGAACGGCTTGCCACGGCAAGGGCCAAATCCGCCTGATGGACCGCGCGGCGCTGGATGCTGCGATCCTGTCGGCCCATGCCAAGGATGATGGTGCTGCCCTTGCCGGGCTTTACGCCAAGGCCGGGCGGGCGCATCTGGCGGCGGGCGAAATTGATGCAGGCTGCTTTTTTTTGACCCAAGCCTATATCTTCGCGCTTGAGGCCGGGCATGACGACGCGCCTGCCCTCAGGGCGCTGCTGAAACAACACGGGCGCGAAGACTGAAGGTTGCGAGCTGACCGCGCCTAAAACCCTACCAATCAACCACTTTGCCGGTTTCCGACCTTCGGCCCCCGGCCCGTGTCGGTTTTGCGCGAACGGTGCCGGGACCAGCCGGTAAATTGGCTGAAACTGGTCAGGAAAGGCGAAGAAATGAAAACCCACGCGCAGGCAGTTGTCATCGGCGGCGGCCTTGTCGGCTGCTCGATCCTTTACCATCTGGCGAAACTTGGCTGGAAAGATGTCGTGCTGCTGGAGCGGGATGAGTTGACATCAGGCTCCACCTGGCACGCGGCGGCCAACCTGCATGGGCTGCATGACAATAACAATATCTCAAAACTGCAATATTACACGATGAACCTTTATAAGGAGCTTGAGGCCGAAACCGGCCAGGGCTGCGGCGTGTTTCAACCCGGGTCCATCTATGTCGCACAAACCGAAGCGCGCGCGCATCAGTTGCGTCTGCAAGTCGCTAAGGCTCGGTATTTCAACGCGAATTTCTACGAACTTAGCCGCGATCAGGCCGAAGAAATGCACCCACTGGCAAATTTTGACGGCTGCCGCTACATCGCTTATGAGGCCGATGGCGGCAATGTTGATCCGTCGGGCGTGACCCATGCCTATGCCGCTGGTGCGCGCAAACTAGGGGCGGAAATCCACCGGTTTACCCCGGTGACGGCAACCATGTCGCAGCCCGATGGCAGCTGGATTGTTGAAACCCCGAATGGCAATATTCACACCCAATGGGTGGTGAACGCCGCTGGTCTGTGGGGGCGTGAAGTGGCGGCGATGGCGGGGATCAACCTACCTCTGCAGCCGACCGAACATCAGTATTTCGTCACCGAAACCATCCCCGAAATCGCCGGGCTTGGCCGCCGCCTGCCGTCCATCGCGGATCGAGATGCGGAATATTACATGCGTCAGGAAGGCAACGGGTTGCTGATCGGCGCTTACGAAAAAGACATGCGGTTCTGGGCTGAAAACGGCACGCCGCAAGGGTTCGGGCATGAGCTGTTCGCCGATGATCTGGACCGGATCATGGACAATGTTATGCGCGCCATGACCCGGGTTCCAGCCGCTGCCGAGGCGGGCGTCAAGCGGGTGATCAACGGCCCGATGATCTGGTCGCCCGACGCTGCCGCGCTGTTTGGCCCGGTGCCGGAACTGTCGAATTATTTCTGCTGCACCGGCATCATCCCCGGCTTTTCGCAATCCGGCGGCCTTGGTTTGATGAGCGCGCAGTGGATTGTTGAGGGCGAGTCGGAATACGACATGTTCCCCTGGGATCTGGCGCGGTTTGGCCTCTGGGCCGGCAAAGAATTCACAAAGGCCCGGGTGCGCGATCAATACGCCAACCGCTTCAAAATCCACTTCCCCTATGAAGAACGCGAGGCCGGCCGCCCCATGCGCCAGCGCCCGATCTATCAGCGGCAAAAAGACCTGGGCGCGGTGTTTGGCCTGAACTATGGCTGGGAACACCCGTTGTGGTTCGCGCCCAACGGCATGGAGGCGGTCGAATCCTACGGCTTCACCCGGCAAAACTGGTTTGAACCCGTGCGCGCCGAATGTGCGGCCTTGCGGTCAGGGGTTGGCATCATTGATGTGTCCAACTTCGGCAAATATGAAATAAATGGGCAAGGGGCAGCGGCCTGGCTAGACCAGATCGTCGCCAACAAGGTGCCATCAGAAATCGGCCGTTCCTGCCTGACGCCATTGCTTGGCGTGCGCGGCGGGATTGCCGGGGATTTCACCATCACCAAACTGGCGGACGATCATTTCTTCATGGTCGGCTCGGGCATGGCCGAACGCTATCATTTGCGGTTCTTCAACCAGGTGCCGCGCCCTGAAACCGTGTCCTTCACCAGCCAGACCGAGGCTTTGTGCGGCTTCAACATCGCCGGGCCGAAATCTCGTGAATTGCTGTCGCGCCTGACCCAAGCGGACCTGTCGGGTGAGGCGTGGAAATTCATGCGCTCAGCCCAGATCACGCTGGCGGGGATCAATGCGGTCGCCCTGCGCGTGTCCTTCACAGGTGATCTGGGTTGGGAGGTTTACGTGCCCGAGGCCGATCAGGCCAAGCTTTACGACGCCCTGCTGGAAACCGGCGCCGATCTTGGCGTGCGTCCAGTCGGTGGGCGGGCCTTGTTGTCGCTGCGGGTTGAAAAAGGCTATGGCTCCTGGGGGCGGGAATATTCGCCGGAATACTGGCCGCAAGAGGTTGGGCTTGAACGTCTGATCAAGATGGACAAGCCAGAGTTTTTGGGCCGCGACGCCTATGCAGCCCTTGCGGATAACGCCCCGCGTGAAAAGCTGGTGATGCTGGAAATCACCGCCGAACAGGCCGATGCCAGTGGCGGCGAGCCGGTGTTTCTACCCGACGGCACCCCGGTTGGTCGGGTCAGCTCTGGGGCTTATGGTTTCACGGTCGAAAAATCGCTGGCGCTGGCCTTTGTCAAAGCGGACCACGCGGCGGCAGGCACGGTTCTGGATGTGGCCGTGATCGGGCAGCCGCACAGGGCGGTCATCTTGGCGGAACCGCCGTTTGATCCGAAAGGCGCGCGGCTGCGGGGCTAGGTTTCCGTACGCCAGTGCTGGTAGAGATATGACTTGCCAGCAATGGCTGACAGTTCCGGGGGCAGGATGACACGAACCTTGATCAAAAACGCCGACGTCCTGGTGACGATGGACGCGACGCGGCAGGAACTGCCAGGTGCCGATCTGCTGTTCGAGGGCAGTGTCATCAAGGCAGTTGGCACCTGGGATGGCCCGGTTGACGGGCCGGTTGACAATGTGGTCGATGCCACCGGCTGCGTCGTGACGCCGGGCCTTGTGAACACCCACCACCATTTATACCAGACCCTGACCCGTGCGGTGCCGGGTGGGCAGGACGCGCTTTTGTTTGGCTGGTTGCAAACGCTTTACCCGATCTGGGCGCGGATGGGGCCCGATGAAATGCGGGTCTCAGCCCAGATCGGGCTGGCGGAACTGGCGCTGTCGGGGTGCAGTCAATCCTCGGATCATTTGTACCTTTACCCCAACGGTGTGCGGCTGGAAGACACGATTGAAGCCGCGCAATCCATCGGCTTGCGCTTTCACGCCACCCGCGGCGCGATGAGCATTGGCGAAAGCGATGGCGGTCTGCCGCCCGATCTTCTGGTCGAAACCGAGACCGATATCCTGACCGACTGCATCAGCGTCATCGACGCCTTTCACGACGCCTCCGAAGGGGCGATGGTGCGGGTCGGGATCGCGCCTTGTTCGCCGTTTTCGGTCAGCCGCGAGTTGATGCGCGATGCGGCTTTGCTGGCGCGCGACAAGGGTGTAATGCTGCATACGCATCTGGCGGAAAACGACGAAGACGTCGCCTATAGTCTGGAAAAATTCGGCTGCCGCCCCGGCCAATATGCCGAAGATTTGGGCTGGACCGGCCCGGACGTCTGGCACGCCCATTGCGTGAAACTGGACCGCGAAGAAATCGCCCTGTTCGCCCGCAGCCTGACAGGCGTGGCCCATTGCCCCTGTTCCAACTGCCGCCTTGGTTCGGGCATTGCGCCGGTGCGTGCGATGCGCGACGCGGGTGTTCGCGTCGGGCTGGGGGTCGATGGATCGGCCAGCAATGATGCCGGTGATCTGATCGGCGAAACCCGGCAGGCGATGCTGTTGCAACGGGTGGCAAACGGCGCCGACGCGATGGCCGCGCGAGAGGCGCTGGAAATCGCCACGCTTGGCGGCGCTGAGGTGCTGGGGCGCAGTGATTGCGGTTCACTTGAGGTCGGTAAATGCGCTGATATTGCGATCTGGGACATGTCGGGGATCAACGCAGCGGGCAGTTGGGATCCGGTCGCGGCCCTTGTTTTGTGCGGCCCCCACAAGGTGCGGGATTTGTTCGTGAACGGCCGGCAGATTGTGCGGGATCGGAACCTGGCCACGCTTGATCTGGGCCAGATGATCGAGACCCAGAACCGGCTGGCGCGAAAGCTGATGGATTAGACCGGTCGCGGTTGTTTTTGCCCGGCGATCCAGGTGTCACGAATGGCGCGATCATCGCCCATCATGATGGTCGGAAACAAGGCTTCCCAGAAATCACTGGCCCGCTCTGCGCGCTGGGCAATCGCTGGGGTCGAGGCCAGGTCGAGCACGACCAGATCAGCCTCCAACCCCTGCGCCAGATTGCCGATTTTGTCACCCATATGCATTGCCTGTGCCGACCCCTCGGTCGCCAGCCAGTAAAGCTGGGCCGGGTGCAAAGCGGTGCCGTTGAGCTGGCCGACTTCATAGGCCGCCGCCATCGTGCGCAGCATTGAAAACGACGACCCGCCGCCGGTATCGGTGGCCAAACCAATGCGATGACCGGCGGCTTTCAGGCCTGCCATGTCAAATAAGCCTGAGCCGATGAAAGTGTTGGAAGTCGGGCAATGCACCAGGGACGATCCGCTTTCCAGCAGGCGATCCTTTTCGCGCGCTTCAAGATGGATCGCATGACCAAACATCGCGCACTTGCCGATCAGACCATGCTGTTCATAAGTGTCCAGATAATCCCGCGCCTGTGGGAATAGCGACCGGACCCAGGCGATTTCGGCGGTTTGCTCGCTTAGATGGGTTTGCATCAGGCAATCCGGGTGTTCAGCCCAAAGGGCCCCCAATGCGGCCAGCTGATCGGGGGTCGATGTGGGCGAAAACCTTGGCGTGATCGCATAGGTCAGGCGGCCTTGCCCATGCCAGCGGTCAATCAGTGCAAGACTGTCATCATAGGCCGATTGCGCGCTGTCGCGCAGCCCGTCCGGCGCGTTGCGATCCATGCAAGTTTTACCGCCAGCCACCCGCATACCCCGCGCCGTCGCCTCGGCGAAAAAGGCGTCAACGCTTTCCGGGTGGATGGTGCAAAAGCTGCACATGCTGGTGGTGCCATTGGCCAGCGCCAGATCGAAATAGGTCCGCGCCACGTCGCGCGCCACGTCAGGGTCGTGAAACCGCATCTCTTCGGGAAAAGTATAGGTGTTCAGCCAGTCAATCAGCTGTTTGCCCCAACTGGCGATGATGCCGGTCTGGGGATAATGCACATGCGCGTCGATAAACCCGGCGGTGATCAAACCGTCGCCATACTCCACCACAGGGGTTTCAGGATGGACGGCGCGCAGGTCGTCAGCCGTGCCGATCGCGGTGATTTTGTCCTCAGAAACCAGCACCGCACCGCGCCTTTCATGATGCGCAGCAAGGTTGATATCCGTCGTGAACGGGTCGTCTGAAAACGACAGGGTTTGACCCAGCAGTAATGTGGCATTCGCAGTCATGTCAGGCGGATCCGGGCATTGGCAATCGACCCAGACTAGGCCCAAGCCGCTTGAAGGTAAAGCAGTTCCCCGCCAAATGCCCCTGTCCCTTGTTTTGGGCTTGCGTTACATTTGCACCAAAATACGGAGGGTTGGCAGATGGCAGAAAACAATACCGAACCATTTGACGGGACCGAGAAGGCCTATGCCCTGCAATCCGGTCTGGTCGACCAGATCGTTGAAGCGGTTGAAGAGGGGGATCGCCCCCGGTTAATGCATCTGCTGGATCGCCTGCACGCAGCCGATATCGCGGATATTCTGGAACAGATCAGCAGTACCGAGCGGCGCGATTTTCTGACCCTGTGGCACCCGGATGTTGACGGCGACGTGCTGTCTGAGCTTAGCGATAATATCCGCGAAGAGGTGATTGATCTGCTGCCCGATCACGTGCTTGCCGATGCGGTGCGCGATCTGGAAACCGACGATGTCGTTGATCTGATCGAAGACCTGGAAGTGCCGCAACAGAACCTTGTTCTGGGCGCGTTGGAAGGGGCTGACCGGGTCGCGGTTGAACAGGCGCTTTTATATCCCGAGGGCACTGCCGGGCGCTTGATGCAGCGCGAACTTGTGCTGGCACCAACCCATTGGACGGTGGGGCAGGCGATTGATTATCTGCGTGAAGAAACCGATTTGCCGGACCAATTTTACAACGTGATGATCGTTGATCCCAGGATGCGCCCGGTTGGTAAAGTGCCGCTGAGCAGTTTGATGGCTTCGCAGCGGGACACGCCGATGACCTCGATCATGGAGGACGATTTTCGCACCATTCCGGTCCTCCAGAACGAAGAGGACGTGGCCTATGCGTTCAACCAGTATCACATGGTTTCAGCCCCGGTGGTTGATGCCGATGATCGGCTGGTTGGGGTGATCACGATTGATGACGCGATGGCGGTTCAGGATGAGCAGGCCGAGGAAGACATCAAGCGCCTTGCTGGTGTCGGCGACGAGAGTTTGACTGACAGGGTGGTGTCGACCACTCGTCTGCGCTTTCCCTGGCTTGCGGTCAATCTGGTAACGGCAATCATCGCCTCGCTGGTCATTTCGCAGTTTTCCGCCACGATCGAAGCAATTGTCGCCCTGGCGATCCTGATGCCGATTGTCGCCTCGATGGGCGGCAATGCCGGGACGCAATCGCTGACGGTGGCGGTGCGCGGGATTGCCACCAAGGATTTGACCGGCTCCAATGTTTGGCGGGTGATCCGGCGTGAGGCCCTTGTCGGGCTGGCCAATGGTGTGATTTTCGCCGTGATCATCGGGCTGGTCGGGGTGGTGTGGTTTGGCAATCCGATGCTTGGCGTGGTGCTGGCGCTGGCGATGATCGTCAACCTGTTCGTCGCCGGGCTTGCCGGTATCCTGATCCCGGTCTGGCTGGAAAAACTGGGCATCGACCCGGCCCTGGCCTCGGGCGCTTTTGTCACCACAGTCACGGATGTTGTGGGGTTCTTCGCGTTTCTAGGGCTGGCGGCGACGCTGTTGTTTTAGCGTCTGCGGGGCCGCTTATTCCGGCACTTTCAGCACCCGGTTACGCCCGCTTTTGACGTAACTCAACGAATCAATTCCAATCGCGGCGACCTTGCCGCCATCGACCCGATCCCCGATCTTGACCCGCACGAAACGACCACTGGACAAGCGCAGCAAAGCGCGGCGGGCGTTGGGGGTGCCAGAGACGCCGATCAGGTTGATTGTACCGAGATTGATCGCGTTCTTGATCGTGGCTTGTTTGGCGACCGAGGCGCGGGTCGGCAGGACCGGCCCGGTATCGACAATCGGGGCTGTCGCTGGTGTGGTCGAGGCGAGTTGATCGCGGGTCTTGGCAACGGTTTTATCAAAATCGCTGGGCCGGTGGGCCGGTTGATAAGACGTCAGAACCGCCAGTTCTGTTGGCGTCGGCGCGCTTGTTTCTTCGGCTGCTTTTTCGCTTTCGGGGCGGTGCTTGGCGCGGCGGTCGCGCAACTCAACCAGCGTCAGGCGACCTTGTATGAAGATCGCTTCGGCCCCGGTTTTCAGCGTTTCAGGCCGGGCTTTGGGTTGCAGGGCGGCCAGCGGATCGGGCGGCACCAATTGTTCGGTTTCGGGCTTTGGCGGCGGCGAAAGCGTGGGCTTGCCGGCAAAGATCAGGATGCCTTCAGGGTTCAGCGTCCCTTCGGTGCTGGGTTTGACCAGACCGTTGGCGTCAAGGTCAAACACAAGGTCAGCGGCCAAAGGCGACAGGCGCGCCCGGGGCTGATCATCCTGAACCCCGGCATTGAAATCCGGCAGGATGGTGGCGTCATGGGCCTCTAGATTGCGATCAACCCCGGCGACGTAAATATCGTCCCGTTCCTCATCCAAATTGGGATTGGTCAGGTTGCGCAGGGCCTGAAGGATGCCGGTTTCCCGGTAAAGGGCCAGGGCTTCGGTGTCGTCTTCCAGCTGCGTGGTTTCCGGTTCGCCGTCATCCGCGATTTCATCCGGCGTCGGCACGTCAATCCCGGCTGCGCGGATCGCGGCGATTTCAGCGGCGGTGAGGTTTTCCGCAGACTCCGCCGTGTCGGGCAGATCGGCATCAGGGTCACTGGCGTTCTCAAACAAGGATCGGCGCTCAGGTCGGATGGGCGGAATAATCTCAGCGTCCTGCCCGGGGGTGCTGCGCGCGATAATGCTGTCAAAATCGCTGGGCCGTTCGCGCGCCGGATTGTCCGCCCGCACCCCGC
>CAYXXQ010000103.1:0-10170 GCA_964469075.1 uncultured Rhodobacter sp. | reverse complement strand
CAACACGTCGCCATCTGTCGACAGCAAAGCCGCATCCACGACCTGATCAATGAAAAAAAGATCGCCCTCTTTGCGCCAACCAAAGCCAATCGGCTCGGCATAGACCAGCAGAACCTCCCCCTCGGGGAAGGTGTTGTCTGGGCGCGGGTCATAAGCGCCGTAGCGCGGGGCGTCATCCGTCACGAAGGTGGAGCGGGCGAAGCCAAAGGGCGTTTGCAACCACAATTCGGCGGCAGCATCGTGCATCGCGGCGGCGCTTTCCGCTGATTTGCCTTCGGCGGCGAAGGCTTTGGCAAGGGCCACAAACTCGTCCACGGTGTCAGCGATGACACCGCCGGCAAGACCCAAGGACAGCACCAGAACAGTAAGAAATTTCGGCATCATAAACCCCTTGATGCAAGGGCCTGACAGCGACGGCGTGGCCGGGCCGTCAGGCGGTTAAGAATAGGTTTGGGGCGTCAAATCCCCGTCAGGATCAGTTTTCGACCAATAATCCGTCTGACCAAGTGCCTTCGCGAACTTCGCCGCTAGCATATTGCATTTTGCCCTGGCCCTGGCGTTTTCCAAGCTTGAAGAACCCGGTATAGACATCGCCATTGGCATAGGTGGCGACGCCTTCGCCGTCGATCTCGCCGTCGCGCCACTGGCCTTCGTATTGAAACCCGTCGGGCATGGTGATCTTGCCGTGGCCTTCACGCTGACCGGCGGTGAACTCGCCCTCATAGTTCGTGCCATCGGCATAGGTGGCCAGGCCCTGGCCGTGACGCAGCCCGTCTTTCCATTCGCCGATATATTTGTAGCCGTCGCCAAAGGTCATAGTGCCGGTGCCGTGGTTTTTGGCGTTCTTGAACTCACCCTCATAGACCAGGCCATTGGCATATTCGGCCCGGCCTTCGCCCTCGATCACGCCCTTCAGCCAATCGCCTTCATAGGAGGAGCCGTCGGCATAGGTGATCTGCCCACGCCCGTGCGCCAGATCGTTGAGAAACCCCCCGACATAGACCGAGCCATCGGGATAGGTCACTTTGCCTTCGCCTTCGATCCGGCCCTGCACCCATTCACCTTCATAGACATAGCCATCCGTGCCGGTGAACAAGCCGCGCCCGTGGCGTTTGTCATTAACGAACGCCCCTTCATAGGTGTCGCCATTGGCATAGCGCACCAGCCCTGTGCCGTGCCTCTGTCCGTTGACCAGCAAGCCTTCGTAAACGTCGCCGTTGGCCTGAGTCAGCACCCCCAGCCCGTTAATCTGGCCGTTTTTCCAGGCGCCGACATAAGCCAGCCCGTCAGGCATGGTTAATGCCCCCTGCCCTTCGCGCACGCCCTTGACGATTTCGCCTTTGTAAATCGCGCCGTCCGGATAGGTGATCGTGCCTTCGCCTTCTTTGATGCCGTTCACCCAGGTACCTTCATATTGATAGCCATTGGGCGAGGTCATCTTGCCCATGCCGTGATGCAGCGCATTGGCGAATTCGCCCTCGTATTTCACGCCATTGGCATAGCGCGCCACGCCACTGCCCGAGATTTTGCCGTCTTTCCATGTGCCGACATAAGTGCCGCCATCGCCAAAGGTGATCTTGCCGTCACCCTCGGGCTTGCCGGCAACAAAAGCGCCTTCATAGATCGACCCGTTGGGGAATTTCGCGACACCCTGACCGCGAATTTCGCCTTCAAACCAATCGCCGGTATATTCATAGCCATTGGGCAGCCGGTAAGTACCGGTCCCATGCTGCTTGCCGTCTTTGAAGGTGCCTTCATAGACGCCGCCGGTGTCATATTCCTTGATGACGATCTCGCCCGATTGCTGGGCCAAGACGGCGCTCGCCGCGCTGAACATAACGGCGCATAACGCCAGAATGCGAATAATTGTGCTGTTTGCTTTCAAATCCTGCATTCCAGAGCCTGGCCCTGGCCTCCGTCTCGGTTTTTTCCGGGAATTCGGTTTTTCCCGCCAACTCTAAGCTGTCGCGATTTGACTGACAACTTTTTTTCCCCACAACTTCTTTTTGCCAGCGATGCGCTTTCCCTTACCTATGGTTCTGCTAAACAGGGGCACCACCCCCAGACAGGAGATTTGGGATGAGCGCGACAATTCGCCTGACCCTGGCCCAACTGAACCCGACCGTCGGCGATCTTAGCGGCAACCGCGCCAAGGCCCGTGCGGCCTTTGACACCGCCAAACAGGCGGGGGCCGATATGCTGGTGCTGCCGGAAATGTTCATCACCGGCTATCAGGTGCAGGATCTGGTGCTGAAACCGGCCTTCACCGATGATGCGATGGCCGCGGTCAGAACCTTGGCTGCCGAATGTGCGGATGGCCCGGCAATCGGCATCGGCGGGCCGCTGCTTGAAGGCGACGCGCTTTATAACGCTTACTTCATCCTGCAAGGTGGCAAGGTTGCCAGCATCGTGCGCAAGCACCACCTGCCCAACACCCATGTGTTTGATGAACGCCGGCTGTTTGATCACGGCCCGGTTGCCGGCCCATACAATATCAACGGCGTGCGCATCGGCAGCCCGATTTGCGAGGACGCCTGGCACGACGACGTTTGCGAGGCGTTACAGGAAACCGGGGCCGAAATCCTGATCGTGCCCAACGGCTCGCCGTATTTTCGCAAAAAATACGACCGGCGGATGAATGCAATGGTGGCGCGGGTGGTCGAAACCGGGCTACCGCTGGTTTACCTCAATATGGTTGGCGGTCAGGACGATCAGGTGTTTGACGGCGGCTCGTTCGTCTTGAACCCCGGCGGCGCGCTGGCAATGCAGATGCAGATCTTTGACGAAGACATCCAGCATGTCGATTTCACCCAGACCGATCAGGGCTGGCGGGCCGAACCGGGTGATCTGAAAACCTTCCCCGACGAATGGGAACAGGATTACCGCGTCATGGTCGAAGCCTTGCGTGACTATATGGCCAAGACCGGCTTCAAAAAGGTGCTGCTGGGCCTGTCGGGCGGCATCGACAGCGCCATCGTCGCCACCATCGCCGCCGACGCGCTGGGGCCGGATAACGTGCGTTGCGTGATGCTGCCGTCGGAATACACCTCGCAAAGCTCGCTGGATGACGCCGCCGCAGTTGCACGCGCGCTTGGCTGCCAGCTTGACACCGTATCCATCGCCGAAAGCCGCGCCGCCGTCACCGCGACCCTGGCACCGCTGTTTGACGGGCTGGCCGCCGACGTGACCGAAGAAAACATCCAGTCCCGCCTGCGCGGTCTGCTGCTGATGGCGATGTCCAACAAGTTCGGCGAAATGCTGCTGACGACCGGCAATAAATCCGAGGTCGCGGTCGGCTATGCCACGATCTATGGCGACATGGCCGGCGGCTATAACCCGATCAAAGACCTTTACAAGATCCGGGTGTTTGAAACCTCGCGCTGGCGCAATGCCAATCACCGCGACTGGATGCATGGCCCGGCGGGCGAGGTCATCCCCCCCCGCGTCATCGACAAACCGCCAACGGCCGAACTGCGCGACGACCAGAAAGACAGCGACAGCCTGCCGCCTTACGAGGTGCTGGATGCCATCCTGGAACGGCTGATCGACCTGGATCAATCCGTCGCCGAAATCGTCGCCGCCGGCTTTGACCGCGCCACGGTCAAACGGATCGAACAGCTGATCTACATTTCCGAATACAAACGCTTCCAATCCGCCCCAGGTGCCCGCACCTCCGGCAAAGCCTTCTGGCTGGACCGGCGCTATCCGATCGTTAATCGCTGGCGGGATGAAAGCTAAGTTGGGCTGTTTGCAAACGGGCGGCAGTATCCGCGGTGGGCGTCGGAGCCTCCGGCGGGAGTATTTGGGCAATAAAGAAGGCGGGGTTTGGGGACAGGTTGCTGGGGCAAACGCGAAGCGTGAATGTTAGCGAGTGTGGCGCAAGCTTCGATTTGGGCCTTTTCATCGCCTGATTTCCGGCTATAGTCGCGATCATGACCAATTGCGCGCATATCATCAGCATGACACCGGCGGCTTCCGCCCGGCCTGCTGCTGCGCTGCTATTGCTTCTTAGCTGCCTCTGAGCGTGCCTGTCCAAGCGCATCCGCTCAGAGGGGAATAAATCGCGCCTGAACGACAGACCCGTAACGCTAAGAAAACACGAGATATATCATGACACAAACAGATAAATCCGCTCAGGATCGCGTCCTGATTTTTGACACCACCCTGCGCGATGGCGAACAGTCGCCGGGCGCGACGATGTCGCACGCCGAAAAGCTGGAAATCGCAGCTTTGCTGGATGAGATGGGCGTTGATATCATCGAGGCTGGCTTTCCCATTGCCTCGGACGGGGATTTTGAGGCAGTGCGCGACGTCGCTAAAAACTCTGCAAATTCAGTGATTTGCGGCCTGTCCCGGGCCAGCTTCAAAGATATCGACCGCTGCTGGGAGGCCGTGCGCCACGCCAAGCAACCGCGCATCCACACATTCATCGGCACCTCGCCGCTGCACCGGGATATTCCCAAGCTGAACAAGGATGAGATGGCCGATCTGATCCACGAAACCGTCAGCCACGCCCGCAACCTTTGCGACAACGTCCAATGGTCGCCGATGGACGCGACCCGGACCGAGCACGACTATCTGTGCCGGGTTGTTGAGATTGCGATCAAGGCCGGGGCGACCACGATCAACATCCCTGATACGGTCGGCTATACCGCGCCAAGGGAAAGTGCCGATCTGATCCGGATGCTGCTGAACAAAGTGCCAGGGGCTGACAGCGTGGTCTTTTCCACCCATTGCCATAACGATCTGGGCATGGCGACCGCCAATGCCCTGGCGGCGGTCGACGCCGGGGCGCGGCAGATCGAATGCACGATCAATGGCCTTGGCGAACGCGCCGGTAACACCGCCCTGGAAGAGGTGGTGATGGCGATGAAAGTGCGCAACGACATCATGCCTTACCGCACCGGCATCGACACCACCAAGATCATTCAGGCCAGCCGGATGGTGGCGACGGTGTCGGGCTTTGCGGTGCAGTTTAACAAAGCCATCGTCGGCAAAAACGCCTTCGCGCATGAAAGCGGCATCCATCAGGACGGCATGCTGAAAAACGCCGAAACCTTTGAGATTATGCGCCCCGAGGATATTGGCCTGTCGGACACCAATCTGGTGATGGGCAAGCATTCGGGCCGGGCGGCTTTGCGCGCAAAACTGTCTGAGCTGGGGTTTGAACTGGGTGACAACCAGCTGAAAGACGCGTTCGTGCGCTTCAAAACTTTGGCGGATCGCAAAAAGGAAGTCTATGACGACGACCTGATCGCGCTGATGACCGACAGCAACACCAATGCTGCCAATGACCGCATTCAGGTAAAGTTTCTGCGCGTGATTTGTGGCACCGAAGCGCCGCAATCCGCTGATCTTACCCTGACGATTGAAGGCAAGGATCATCAGGTCACAGCCCAGGGTGACGGGCCGGTTGATGCGACGTTTAATGCCGTCAAAGCGCTGTTCCCGCATGAGGCCAGCTTGCAGCTTTATCAGGTGCATGCGGTCACCGAAGGCACTGATGCGCAAGCGACAGTATCGGTGCGCATGGAAGAGGCCGGGCGCATCGTGACCGGTCAAAGCAGCGATACCGATACGGTCGTGGCCTCGGCCAAGGCCTATGTCAACGCGCTGAACAAACTGCTGGTGCGGCGCACGAAATCGGCCCCGAATGCGGTGACCCCCTGACGGGGTGCTGATCGGCGGGGCTTAGTATCCCAAATCTGGCGTCTGCCGCAAGCCCTGATCGGCCCGGCAGTCGCCAACCAGCGCCCTTTGACTAAGCGAATTCGCGCCCATTTTGCGCGCGCCTGCCCCTTTACGGCAGAAGGGGCAAAGGCCTATAAAGGTGAAGTTTTACGATGTCCAGAATCGTAAATCGGGGCAGATCGCAGACAGGGAAGTTCAAGAAATGGTGGGGCTTTTTTCGAGTCTTTTCTCGGCTGATATGGCCATTGACCTCGGCACAGCGAATACGCTGGTCTATGTCAAAGGCAAGGGCATAATCCTGAACGAACCTTCAGTGGTGGCCTTTCATATCAAAGACGGGCGCAAGCAGGTTCTGGCAGTTGGCGAAGACGCCAAGCTGATGCTGGGCCGCACACCCGGCAGCATTGAGGCAATCCGCCCGATGCGCGACGGAGTTATTGCGGATTTCGACACTGCCGAAGAAATGATCAAACATTTCATCCGCAAGGTCCACAAACGCACGACCTTTACCAAGCCCAAAATCATCGTCTGCGTGCCACATGGCGCCACACCGGTTGAAAAACGTGCGATCCGCCAGTCGGTTCTGTCGGCAGGCGCGCGCAAAGCCGGGCTGATTGCCGAACCTATTGCCGCCGCTATCGGCGCGGGCATGCCGATCACTGATCCGACTGGCAGCATGGTGGTTGATATCGGCGGCGGCACGACCGAAGTTGCGGTCCTGTCATTGGGGGATATCGTTTACGCCCGCTCGGTCCGGGTTGGCGGCGACCGGATGGATGAAGCGATTATTTCCTATCTCAGACGTCAGCAAAACCTGCTGATCGGTGAGGCAACGGCGGAGCGGATCAAAACCTCAATCGGGACGGCCCGGATGCCTGACGACGGGCGCGGCGCCAGCATGCAAATCCGCGGCCGTGACCTGCTGAACGGTGTCCCTAAAGAGATCGAGATCACCCAGGCCCAGGTCGCCGAAGCCCTGTCTGAGCCGGTGCAACAAATTAACGAGGCCGTGATGTCGGCCCTTGAAGCCACCCCGCCCGATCTGGCCGCCGATATCGTTGATCGCGGCGTGATGCTGACAGGCGGTGGTGCTCTGCTGGGCGATCTTGACCTGGCGTTGCGCGAACAGACCGGGCTGGCAATTTCAGTGGCCGAAGAATCCCTGAATTGTGTGGCGCTTGGGACCGGCAAAGCACTTGAATATGAAAAACAGCTCCAGCACGTAATCGACTACGACAGCTGAGCCCTGACAGAAGCGACGCAAAGGAAGCTAAGTGGCGCGGGACAGACAGGCAGATCAGGAATATGGCCGGTCGATCAGGCGGGTGCTGGTCGGGGTGCTGGTGATTGTTCTGCTAGCGGTGTTTTTGCTGTGGCGCGTTGATAACCCCAGGGTCGAACAGCTGCGCAACGCGATGATCGACAAGATCGTCCCAAGCTTTGACTGGGCCCTGGTGCCTGCCGCCAATTTCGTCCGCATGGTCGGTGATTTTCAGTCCTATGCCCGGATTTATGAGCAGAACCAGGAACTGCGACGTGACTTGCAGCGGCTTAAAGGCTGGCGCGAGGCGGCGTTGCAGTTGGAGCAGGAAAACGCCAAGCTGCTGGATCTGAACAATGTCAGGCTTGATCCGAAACTGACTTTTGTGACCGGGGTTGTGCTGACCGATAGCGGCTCGCCGTTCAGGCAATCAGCGCTGATCAATGTCGGTCGGCGCGACGGGGTGCAGGACGGCTGGGCGACGATGGACGGGCTTGGTCTGGTCGGGCGGATCTCGGGCGTTGGCGAAGGCAGCTCGCGGATTATCCTTCTGACCGACAGCAACAGCCGCATTCCGGTGACGATCAAACCCTCCGGGCAAAAGGCAATCCTTGCGGGCACCAACACCGCCTATCCGGTGATCGAGTTTCTGGAAACGCCCGATCTTGTGCATCCCGGGGATCGTGTCGTCAGTTCCGGCGACGGCAATGTGTTTCCGCCCGGCATCCTGGCTGGGCAGATCGTCATGGGGCGTAATGGGCGCTTGCTGGTACAATTGGCCGCTGACTATCAACGCCTTGATTTTGTGCGTGTTTTGCGGACAACCCCGTCAGAAAAAATCGACGTTTCGGATGATCTGGTGGGTGCCAAACCCGCCCTGATACAGCCCGAAGATCCGGCCCTGCCCGAGGTGCCAGACAATGATGGGTGACAGCAGCGCCGCCCGGATATGGCTGGGCCGTCTGATTTTTGCAGCCTGCGGTGGGGCTTTGATTTTCATCAACCTGATCCCTTTGCGCTTCAGCCCGCAACTGGTGCCACGGCCGGATCTGTTGTTGGCGCTGACCTTTGCCTTTGCCCTCAGACGTCCAGAATTCGTGCCGATCTGGCTGTTGGCGGGCGGGTTTCTGATGGCCGACATTCTGATGCTGCGCCCCCTTGGCCTGTGGACGGCCATCGTGATCCTGGCGGTTGAGTTTTCGCGTATGCAGGAATACCGTTTTCGCGAACTGGTCTTTCCGTTTGAATGGACCTTCGTTGCCGCCGTGATGTTTCTGGCCCTTCTGGCCAACCGCATGGTGCTGGCGCTGTCGATGGTGCCGCAGCCCGGTTTCGGGTCGGTCATGCTGCATTATCTGGCAACCGTACTGGCCTATCCGCTGGTGGTTTTCGTGTGTTATTACATCCTTCGGGTGCAAAAAATCACCCCGGATCAAGCTATTCGCTTTGGGTATCGTTTATGAGTTTACGCAACCCTGATACTGATACCGGCGCGCGCAAAATCTCCCGGCGCGGGCTGATCTTGTTTGGCGCGCAGGCCGGTTTCATGGGGCTTCTTGGGCTGCGGTTGCGGTATCTTCAGGTCAACCAGGGGGAAGAATTTCGCCTGCTGGCCGAAGAAAACCGCATAAATATGCGCCTTCTCCCTCCGGCGCGCGGCCTGATTTATGATCGAAATGGCGTGCCGCTGGCTGAAAACAGTCAGAATTACCGCATCATCATCGTCAAGGAACAAGCGGGCGATGTTGAGGCGATTTTAGACCGGTTGACCGGCATCGTTCCGCTGGATGGCGGCGACGTCAAAGCCGCCCTGAAGGAGCTGAAGCGCCGCTCGGCCTTTGTGCCGGTGACGGTGGCCGAGCATCTGACCTGGGAACAATTGTCAGCGGTTTCCGCAAATTCCCCCGCCCTGCCCGGCGTCTCGGCCGAGGTCGCGCTGTCGCGTGTCTACCCGCTTGGGGCGGATTTCGCGCATATCGTCGGCTATGTCGGCCCGGTCAGTGACTATGATCTCAGCCGGATTGACGACCAGGATCCATTGCTGCAAATCCCGAAATTCCAGATCGGCAAAAGCGGCGTTGAGCACAAGATCGAACGCCTGTTGCGGGGATTTGCCGGCACCAAACGGATCGAGGTCAACGCGGTTGGTCGCGTCATGCGCGAAATTGATCGCAACGAAGGCCGCGCCGGGATCAACGTGCATCTGACCATTGATCACAAGGTGCAAAACTACCTGCAAGCCCGGCTTGAAGGTGAAAGTGCGGCGGCGGTGGTGATGGACGTCAACACCGGCGGACTGGTCGCCATCGGCTCTGCCCCCAGCTTTGATCCCAACAAGTTCGTCACCGGCATTTCGGTCCCCGATTATGCCGCCCTGACTGAGGATAAATTCCGCCCGCTGGCCAATAAATCGGTGCAGGGGACGTATCCGCCCGGCTCCACCTTCAAGATGATCGTCGCAATGGCCGCGCTGGAAGCGGGCGTGATTTCAACTGAAGAAACCGTCACCTGCCGCGGCTTTATCGAAGTTGGCAACCAGCGGTTTCATTGCTGGAAACGTAACGGCCACGGTCGGATGGATCTGCGCAACGGGCTCAAAAACTCCTGCGATGTTTACTATTATGAGATCGCCCAAAGGGTCGGCATCGAGAAGATCGCCGAAATGGCCCGGCCATTTGGTCTGGGCGACCGGCTGGACCTGCCCTTGAACGGCATTGCGGGCGGGCTGATCCCGACCAAGGACTGGAAAAAACGCGTGATCGGCGAGGCCTGGCGCATCGGGGATTCGATAAATGCCGGGATCGGTCAGGGTTTTGTTCTGACCTCGCCTTTGCAACTGGCGACGATGACCGCGCGGCTTGCCAGCGGCACGATGGTCATGCCGAAGCTGTTGAAAACCATAGATGGCGTCGACACGATCACCGAAAAGGCCGCGCCTGTTGGCGTGTCCCAAGCGACCTTGGATGCTGTGCGCGGCGGCATGTTTGCTGTGTCAAACGAGCGTGGCGGCACCGCCTATTCCACCCGGATCGCCGAAAAATCGTTGCAGATGGCGGGCAAAACCGGCACCAGCCAAGTCCGCCGCATCACCGAGAAAGAACGCCGTCAAGGCGTCTTCAAGAACGAAGACCTGCCTTGGGAGCGGCGTGATCATGCGCTGTTTGTCGGCTACGCGCCTTATGACAACCCGCGCTACGCAATTTCGGTGATCGTTGAAC
>CAYXXQ010000102.1:0-10184 GCA_964469075.1 uncultured Rhodobacter sp. | reverse complement strand
TTTATCGCGACGGTCGAAGCGAACGCGCAGCAGGATTACAAGGACATGATCGTGGCCAGCGGGGCTGAGGATATCGTCACATCCTCGTTGTTCACAGGGGTTTCCGGCAATTATCTGAAACCGTCGATTGCCCGTTCGGGCATGGATGCCGACAACCTGCCGAGCGGCGATGTCAGCACGATGAATTTCGCCGAAGGCTCCAGCAAACCAAAAACCTGGAAAGAGATTTGGGGCGCAGGCCAAGGCATCGGCGCGGTCAAGGCGGTGACGCCAGTGGCCGATTTGGTCGATCGGATCGAGGCAGAATATCAGGCCGCAGGTCAGGCGCTTGCGGCGGAATTCGCACCCTGAGTGGTGTGTCATAGAAAAGCTCAGCATGCCAACAAATCCCGACCTGATCGAAAGCCCGTATCCTTTTCAGGATCTGATCGGGTTTGAGATGACCGATTGGACAGCGGCGCGGGTTGAAATCCGCCTGCCACTTCGCCCGGCCCTTGGCAACCGATACGGCCTGCCGCATGGCGGGGTTTATGCAACGATGCTGGACACCGTGATGGGTTTTTCCGGCTGTTTCACAGGCAGTCCTGATGACCGAAAACTGGCAATGACCTTGTCGATGACGGTCAATTATCTGTCTCGTCCCAAGGGCCAGATCCTGATTGCCGAGGGGTGCAAAACCGGCGGTGGTGCGCGGACGTTTTTCGCCGAAGGTCGGGTTTATGACGAAACGGGGGAGCTGATCGCGACCAGCAGCGGCACCTTTCGTTATCGCAGCACCTAGGCCTGCGCCTTTTCTCGTGCCGCAATCAGATCGGCGAAATAGTCAACCAGCTTGTGTTTCAGGATCTTGCCGGTGGCCGCCGCTGGGTAGGCGTCAACGATAAAGATATGCTGGGGCACTTTATAGGCGACCAGATGGTCGTGCAACCAGGCCTTCAAGCTGGTCTCATCGACTTGACCATTGGTGATCAGAAAGGCCAGAACATCTTCATTGCCGGGGATTTGTCGACCGATCACCGCCGCTTGGTAAACGTCAGGATGCTTGGTCAGCATCGCCTCGACCTCGGGCGGGTGGATGTTGAACCCTGACCTGATGATCAGCTCTTTCAGGCGGCCAACCACATGAATCGCGCCATCCGGGTCGATCCGGCCCAGATCACCGGTGCGGAAGTATCCGTCGGGGGTTATCGCCTCGGCCGTGCGGGCAGGATCGCGGTAATAGCCCTTCATGATATTGGCGCCACGTACCCATAATTCGCCGATGCCGTCGGCAATTGGCTGATCGACGATTACCTCAACATTCGGCATCGCCATCCCGACCGAACAATCCTGACGCGGCGCGCGATTATGCGTCGTCGCCACCGTAGGCGAGGTTTCCGTCAACCCGTAGCCGTTGTTCAAAGGCAGTCCAAACACCTGTTGCACCCGGTCTTTCAGATCAGGGTCAAGTGGTGCGCCGCCAGTGGCCAGATTGCGCAGACCCGGCGCATTAAGCGCCTCGCCGGTTTTGTCCAGAAGGGCCAGAATGGCGGCAAACATCTGCGGCACTGCCGGAAAGCGGGTGATGCCGTGGCGCAGATATCCCAGCACCTCGGCAGGATCAAACCGCGGCACGAAGCGGATCGACCCGCCAGCCACGATCACCGGCAAAAAGGCAGAAGCCAAGCAATAGATATGCGTGCCGGGCAGCACCCCCAGCACCTGATCATCGGCTCTTATGCCGTTGAATTCAGACGAATTCCGGGCGTTGAAAATCAGGTTGCTGTGAGTCAGCATCACGCCCTTGGGCGCACTGGTGGTGCCGGTGGTGTAAAGCAGCGTCGCCACCTGGCTGGCATCATCCACAACCGGTTCAGGCGTGGTTTCTACCACCGGCGTTACGACGATTGGGCCGACAGGCAGATCACCGATGGTCACCGCGCCAAGGCGGTCGGCATGGGCTTGCGCATTGGTCGAAGCATTGGCGGTGAACAGCAGGCAACGTGCGCCGGAATGGTCGCAGATGGCGTTGATTTCATCCGCCGACTGGCGGGCATTGACCAGAATTGTCCAGGCATCAAGACGGCTTAGGGCAAACACCGCCGCCGCATAAAAGGCCGAGTTTTCGGCCACCAGAACAACCCTGTCGCCACCCCTGACGCCATGTGCTGCCAGTGCTGCGGCCAGATCGGTCGCGACTTGCCGCAACGCGCCATAAGTATAGTGCGTATCGTCAAAGTCGACCACCGCCAGCGCGTCAGCAGGCGGTTTGTCCAGCAATTGATGCAGCCTGTTCAAACCTGCCCCCATTTCAGCTTTCAAGGCGGAGAAGCTCGCGTTCCATATCGTCAAGGCTGTCTTTGCCAAAGAACAGCTCGTCGCCGACAAACATGCTTGGCACCCCGAAAACACCGCGTTCAACCGCCTGACTGGTCGTTTCGATCAGCCGGTTCTTGACCTCTTGTCGTTGAATGGCGCTGACGATCTGATCGACCGGCAGCCCTGCTTGCTGTAGCACTTGGGTCACGACCGCGCTGTCGCCCATGTTCTTGCCATCCCGCCAGATCGCATCAAACACGGTGTCGATATAATCCCGCTCCCACGCCTGCCCTTGGGCAAAAACAGCACCACGCATCAGGCTGATGGTCATGATCGGGAAATGCGGGTTGAACAGAAAACTGATGCCGTGCCGGGTGACAAACCGGGCGATTTCGCGCTGCTGATAAGTCAGTTTATGGGTGACACCGGCAAAGGCAGTGATCGGGCTTTGGTTGTTGGTGGCTTTGAAAATTCCGCCCAGAAGGACCGGTTGATACTCAACCGCCGCACCGTTGCGCGCGGCAATACCCGGCAGCACTTTGTGCACAAGATAAGCGTTCGGACTGCCAAAATCATACAGGAATTCGATCCGGGTCATTACCAGGTCTCCGCATAGGGTCTGAGGTCAAGTTCATGGGTCCATCCGTCGCGGCTTTGGGCGTGAAGGGTCCAGTAAGCTTCAGCGACCAAGGCGGGGTCCATCAGTGTGTCAGCCGGCATCGTGTCGACATCGACCCCGCGTTTGGCCCAGATATCGCGCTCTACTGCTTCAAAAACCTCAGCCACGCTGACTTCATCGCGCGCATCCAGCGCATAGCCGTGGGCGCGGCCATCACTTGCTGTGATTTCTTGCACCAGTGGCGCCAATTTATCGCTATTGCGCCGCCCCAGGCATACGGTGAAGCCGCCCGCCGCAAACCGGCGTGCAATCGCGGCACCGATGTAATCCCCCGCCCCGACGATCAGGGCCACGCGTTCAGTCATTTTTGGATAACCTTTTGATCCGGTTGGTATAAACTGTTCTGCAAACGCCTTTTTTTGTCACATATTGGGTCTGACCACGCCAGGCAACCAATCCAGACCACCAAACAGTAGCGACAGGTTGAAATCCAAGTCAACTGCCAGAACGGATGCGGTCGTAACGTTTCGGCGGTGGTTTGGGATTGACGCCTGCGGCATCCCCGGATTGAATTGCTAAGGCGGCTATGCGCCGATGTTAACAAAGGATAGCTACATGCAGGGTTTGATGATGCACCGACCGCTCAGGATCGCGGATATCCTGAGTTTTGCCGAAGACAGCCACGCTGCCGCCGGGATCGTTTCATCAACTGTTGAGGGGGGCATCCACCGCACCACCTATGGCCAGATCGGCCCGCGCATCCGGCAATTGGCCGACGCGCTGGGCCGTTTGGGGGTGAAGCCGGGCGACCGCATCGCAACCCTGGCCTGGAACGGTTACCGCCATTATGAGCTTTACTTTGCCGTCTCGGGCATCGGCGCGATCTGCCACACGATTAACCCACGCCTGTCTGCCGATCAGATGCGCTATATCGTCAACCATGCGGGCGACACGGTGCTGTTTCTGGACCTGAGTTTCGTTAATCTTGTCGAAGGCATGATCGACCAGTTTCCGCCTGATCTGCGCTATGTGATCATGACCGAACGGGCGCATATGCCCGACACCAGCCTGCCTGGCGTCATTTGTTATGAGGACTTGCTGAACAGCGGATCGGCTGATCTGATCTGGCCGGAATTTGATGAAAACACAGCCTCCAGCCTGTGTTACACCTCAGGCACCACCGGCAATCCCAAGGGGGTGCTTTATTCGCACCGCTCGACCGTTTTGCACGCGCTGATGTGCGGTGTCGCCTTTCCCAACGGCATCAGGGCCGGGCGACGTCTGATGCCGGTTGTGCCCTTGTTTCATGCCAATGCCTGGGGGCTGCCCTATGTTGCTACCCTGACCGGGGCGTCAATTGTGTTTCCGGGGCCGCATCTGGACGGCAAAAGCGTTTATGATCTGATGGACGGCGAACAGGTCAATTCGGCCTGGGGCGTGCCGACCGTCTGGCTGGGCCTGCTGGCCGAGGCCAAGGCGCGCGGCGGCTTGCCCAAAGGTTTTGACGAGGTGGTGGTCGGCGGTTCAGCCGCGCCCCGCAGCATGATCGAAACGTTTGAGGATCAGGGCGTGTCCGTCTGCCACGCCTGGGGCATGACCGAGATGAGCCCGATTGGCACCCAAGGCATGCTGACCCCGCCCTACAGCGATCTTCCGCGCGATCAGCAGATTGACCTCAAGTCAAAACAGGGCCGCCGCGCCTTCGGGGTCGAGCTGAAAATCGTCGACGAGGCGGGCCAGACCTTGCCCCAAGACGGCAAAGCAACGGGGGAGTTGTTCGTGCGCGGCAACACCATCCTGTCGGGCTATTTTGAAAACCCCGAAGCCTCTGCCGACGCGTTTGACGCGGAGGGATGGTTTGGCACGGGTGACGTCGCCTCGATCAGCCCGGACGGGTTTCTGACGATTACTGACCGGGCCAAGGATCTGATCAAATCGGGGGGTGAATGGATCAGCTCAATCGACGTTGAAAACCTGGCGATGTCGCATCCTGGCATCAGCAATTGCGCCGTCATCGCTGTGCCGCATCCCAAATGGGACGAGCGCCCGGTGCTAATAGTCGTGCCGCAATCGGGCCAAACCCCGGACGGCGACGTTATTCTGGCGCATCTTTCCCAGCATCTCGCGAAATGGCAGTTGCCCGACAAAGTGGTTTTCGTCGAGTCCCTGCCGCTGACAGCCACCGGCAAAGTGTCCAAAATGACCCTGCGCCAATCATATGCAGATCTGGAGCTTACCGATGACACCTGATCCCTGGCTTTTGCGACAGGATCTGGGGCAGGGGATCTGCCGTGTTACGCTGAACCGCGCGCCGGTTAATGCCCTTAACTCTGAATTCCTGATGGATTTCGCTGACCTTCTGGCAGCACTTGCTGCCGATGACACCGTGCGGGCAGTGATCCTGGCCAGCAGTTTCAAGACGTTTTCTGCCGGGCTGGATCTGAAACTGGCGCAGCATTTTGATCTGCCACAGCAACAAGCGATTGTGCGTGCGCTGAACACGGCTTTTGCGCAGCAGTTCGCTTTTCCAAAACCGATCATCGCCGCTGTTAACGGCCCTGCCATCGCGGGCGGGTTGTTCTATGTGCTTGCCTCTGATTGGCGCATTGCCACGCCTGCCGCAAGTTTCGGCTTGGCCGAGGTGCGGGTCGGGGCTGACTTTCCGGTCGGGCCGCTGGAAATCGCCCGCGCAACCCTTGATCCCAACGATTTGCGGCGGCTGATGCTGGGTGGCCAGCCGATATCTGCGGAAACCGCCTGTAAGCGGGGCATCATCGACGCGCTGGTGGCACCCGAAGATCTGGCCCAACAGGCCGAGGCGCAGGCGCGGATTTATGCCGATCTGCCGCCAAAAACCTTTGCCGCTGTCAAAGCCCAAATTCGCGGCCCCGCCCTTGCCATCATCAGCCAGGCTATTGCCAGTGGCAGAAATGCCCCGTCTGAGGGCTGGTTTAACCAGGAAACCGTCGCCGCGATGCGCGCGATGATCGGCTAACGACAGAAGGCCAATGTACTGAATTCAATCCGCCGGTGGCGTAGCATCTGCAACGTCTACCGGCGGCAAGCCAACTTCAGCCAACCCGACAAGGATTTTATCCCGTGAGAAACGCAAAACCCCAACAGCACGGATTTGACCCGCAGCGCCTGGACCTCATCCGTGTCTGGATGCAGCGCTATGTCGATCAGAAGAAATTTCCCGGCGCGTCAATCCTGATCGCGCGCGGGGACGACATTATTTACCACGAAAGGGCCGGGCTTCGCGACATCAAAGCTGGCCTGTCTTACGAGCGCAACAGCATCGTCAGGCTCTACTCAATGACCAAACCGGTCACCGCGACCGCCATCATGATGCTGGCCGAAAAGGGCCTGTTTCACCTGGATACGCCACTAAGTGAGTTTCTGCCCACCTTCAAAAACATGCAGGCCCTGAGGCCGGGGGCGACGGCGATTGATCAGGTGGAACCCTGTCCAACCCCGACCCTGCACCATCTGCTGACCCATACCAGCGGTCTAAGCTACGCTTTCAATCCCGGTTTGCTGCCAAAAGCGATGGAAGCGGCAGGGATCAACTTCAAGTCTGAAAGTAAAAGCCTAGCGCAGGTTGTTGATGACGTGGCGGGTTTGCCGCTGGCGTTTCATCCCGGGCGGAAATGGGAATACTCGGTCGCCAGCGACGTCCTTGGCCGGGTGGTTGAAGTGGTGTCCGGCCAAGGCCTTGCCGAGTTTTTCCAAGACAGCATTTTTGCGCCGCTGGCGATGCGCGACACCGGGTTTTCGGTGCCGCCAAAACAATTAGGCCGGTTTGCTGCCCTTTATACGCCCTTGGCGGGCGATCCTATGGCGCTGAACAGCACCGACAAAGGGGCTGACAGCCTGCGTCTGATTGATCAAAACGACACCTCGCCGTTCTGCCGCGAGACCAGTTTTTCCGGTGGCGGCGGCTTGGTCGGCACGCTTGATGACTATATGCGGTTTGCCGAAACCCTGCGTCGGGGCGGGTCGTTTCACAATGTCAGGCTGCTGTCGCCGCGCACGGTTGACTTTATGATGCGCAATCATTTGCCAGGCGACATCGCCTCGATGGGGCCTGACAGTTTTGCCGAACAACCGATGGACGGAATAGGCTTTGGGCTGGCAGGATCGGTTGTGCTTGATCCCGCGCGTGCGCGTGTGCCCGGCAGTATCGGGGATTTCAGCTGGGGCGGCATGGCCTCAACCTTTTTCTGGGTTGACCGCTCCCTTGATCTGACCGTCGTGTTTTTCACCCAGCTTTCCCCTAGCAGCGCCTATCCTTCCCGCGCCGAATTAAAAGCCCTGGTTCACGGAGCAATGACCTCATGAGCGAAACCAATACCTCCCAGAAACCGCGCCCCGTTTTGTGGCAACCAACGCCTGAACGGGCTAAGGCCACCACATTGGCCGCTTATATCAGGTGGTTGGCGCAGCACCGCGATCTGACCTTTGACGATTATAACGCGCTCTGGAATTGGAGCGTGTCTGACCTGGACGGTTTCTGGTCGTCGATCTGGCAATTCTTCGATATCAAAGCCAGCGCACCATTTGAAAAAGTCCTGGGCAGCCGTGAGATGCCGGGTGCTGACTGGTTTCCCGGCGCGCGTTTGAATTTTGCCGATCAGATGCTTAGGCACGCGGCGGAGCGGCCTTCGGCCCCGGCCCTTATCGTGCAGTCCGAAACCTTCGGGCGGCGTCAGTTAAGCTGGGCTGAACTGGCCGCACAGGTCGCCAGCGTCGCTGATCGTTTCCGCAAGCTGGGGGTCGGCAAAGGTGACCGCGTCGTGGCGATCCTGCCTAACACCGAAACCGCGCTGATCGCGTTTCTGGCCACCGCCAGCCTAGGGGCGATCTGGTCGCTTTGTGCGCCGGACATGGGACATGTCGCCATTCTGGACCGGTTCCGTCAGATTGAACCGAAACTGTTGCTGGCCCAGGATGGCTACGTTCATGCCGGCAAGATGATTGACCGCAGTGCAGTCATAAAGACCATCACCGATGGCCTGCCAAGCCTGCACCATAAAATCGTCGTGCCGGTGGTTGCCGATCTGCCAATAGGCGCGATTGCCTGGGAGGGTCTGACCGGCGATGCTGCCGATTTACAAACCGAACAAGTGCCGTTCGATCACCCGCTTTGGATCGTCTATTCCTCGGGCACAACGGGCAATCCCAAGCCGATTGTGCATGGGCATGGCGGCGTGCTGCTGGAAGGGGCGAAGCAGTCCTTGCATCAGGATATTTCTGCCAATGACCGGTTCAGTTGGATGACCTCCTCGGGCTGGATCATGTGGAATGCGCAATGGGTGGCGCTGGGGCAGGGGGCGACTGTGGCGTTGTTTGATGGTGCCGCCAATCACCCCGACATGATGGAAGTCTGGCGTTTCATCGCCCGCGAAAAGCTGAGCTATTTTGGCGCGGGGGCGGCGTTTTTCACGGCCTGCGCCAAGGCCGGGATCAGGCCCGGCGCGTCTGTCGACCTATCGGCCCTGCGCTCCCTCGGGGCGACGGGTTCGCCGATGACGGCGGATGGCTATGACTGGGTTTATGGGGAGGTGAAGTCGGATATCTGGCTCGCGCCGATCTCAGGCGGGACCGATCTTTCAGGGGCGTTTGTTTGTGGCAATCCGATGGATGCGGTGCGCGCCGGTGAAATGCAGTGCCGCGCTTTGGGCAACGCGGTGCGGGCGTTTGACGATCACGGCGCTGAGCTTATCGGCGAAGTGGGGGAGCTGGTTTGCACCGAACCGCTGCCCTCCATGCCGCTGTTTTTCTGGGGGGATGAAGGCAATAAACGCCTGATATCAAGCTATTATGATACCTTTCCGGGTATCTGGCGACATGGCGACTGGATCGAAATCACCCCGGCGGGGGGTGCGGTGATCTACGGCCGCTCTGACGCGACGATCAATCGAAAAGGCCTGCGCATGGGCAGTGCCGAGATTTATCAGGCGGTGGAATCCCTTGCCGAAATCCAGGATTCACTGGTGGTCGATCTGGAATTTCTGGGCCGCGAAAGCTTCATGCCGCTGTTTGTGGTTCTTAGTGCGGGCGTCAAACTTGACACGGCCTTGAAGGACAAGATCAATCAGGCGATCCGCAGCGGCGTGTCGGCGCGTTTCATTCCAAACGAGATCGTCGAGGTCGCCGAAATCCCGCGCACATTATCTGGCAAAAAGCTGGAAGTGCCGGTCAAGAAACTGCTGCTGGGGGGTGATCCCGCAAATGTCGTCAACCGCGATTCGATGGCCAATTCGGACAGCTTTGACATATACGTCGCCTATGCCAAATCGCGCCAGCCCGATGCCTGATCGCTGTTCGGCGGACTTCCACATTGGCATTCCACCAATAGCCGCCTATCCTTGCGCAAACCCCGAAACCGGAGCCCCCCTTGATGACTGATGCCGTTGCTGAACTACTGGATCTGTTGGATCTTGAAAGGCTGGAGGTCGACCTTTTTCGCGGGGTTGGATCGGGCGGCGAAACCTCGGTCAGGATTTTTGGCGGCCATGTTATCGCCCAGGCGTTGGCGGCGGCTTATCGCACCGTTGAAAGTCGGATGTGCCATTCCTTGCACGCCTATTTCATCAGGCCGGGTGATCCCAGCATCCCGGTGATCTATTCGGTTGACCGGGCCCGGGACGGCGGCAGTTTCACTACAAGAAGGGTGATCGCCATTCAGCATGGCAAGCAGATTTTGAACTTGTCAGCCTCGTTCCACATCAAGGAAAAAGGCTGGGAACATCAGCATCAGATGCCAAAAGTTGACGGCCCGGATGGGCTTCAGACGCGTGAAGAGTTGCGCGAAAAATATGCCGACAAAGTACAGGACCGCTGGCGCAAAGAATTCCTGCGCCCGCGCCCGATAGATATCCGCGAAGTCGCACCACAAGACATGTTTGATCCCAAGCCCGCGCCTGATCTGAACCATCTGTGGTTTCGCATGCAAGGGGCCGAAGGGGCTGGGCCTGAGATGCAGCAATGCCTGCTGGCCTATGCGTCTGACATGAACCTTCTTGGCTCTAGCCTGCGTCCGCATGGTCTGACCTGGTTCAAAGGCGGGGTGATGACGGCCAGCCTTGATCACGCGATGTGGTTTCATGCGCCGATCCAGTTTGATCAGTGGCATCTTTATACGATGGACAGCCCCTTTTCAGGTGGCGGGCGCGGCTTCAACCGTGGTGCGATTTATGACCACCAGGGCCTGTTGGCTGCCAGCGTCGCGCAGGAAGGTCTGATGCGTCCGGTGGACAAGAAA
>CAYXXQ010000101.1:4988-10184 GCA_964469075.1 uncultured Rhodobacter sp. | reverse complement strand
CCCCCGCGGCCCTTGGTCAGGGCGGCTGCCAATTGCTGTTGCTGGAAACCGGCGACAAAGACATTGACCAGCTGAAAGCGCGGCTTGAAAGCGATCAGCAGGCGATAGCTGCGTTGATTGACCACTGCCTGGGTCGCGGGCGTGAATAAAATTGTCGCAGCCAGCGGCTCAATTTATTGAAAACAGGGCGAGAAAAGCTTGACGTAAGCGGCGACAGGCGTTTGCACAAGCGGCTAAGGAACAGGGCAAAACATGGTGGACAAAGGCAATCTGGCGATCGACCCGCGCGGTTTGATTTTTGAATCCTATCGCATCGACGGCATTGTCACCGAGGAATGCCGCAGCATCTTTCTGGACTGGGCCCTTGGCCTTGCGATCGGCACCGATATGCAAGCGGCCCTTAAGGAACTGGCGGATGAATATGCCGCAAGGTTTCCCGATCACCCGATGACCGCGATCATTGCCGAAGGCCTTGCGCGCGCCGCTGTGCCGACAGGGCGCCGCCGTGGCCGCAGCCGGGGTTAGGCGTGAATAATTCCGCCCGATCCCGCGCCACACCCTTGACCCGGCCTGAATGATCTGGGCACATCCCGGCCTATGGTTCCAACGATAAAACTTGAACAAATAACCGGGCGTTTTGATTTCCTTGAGGCCAAGATGGCCGAGGGGCTGGTCGGGGCCGATTTCGCTACCCTTAGCCGCGAATATTCCGACCTAAAGCCTGTGGTCGACCAGATCCACGCTTACCGGCAGTTGCTGGCCGACATCAAAGCCGCCGAAGACATGCTGTCCGACCCGGAAATGAAAGCCCTCGCTGAAGAAGAACTGACCGAGCTGCGCGCGGCCTTACCAGACGCCGAACACGGGCTGAAAATCGCGCTGTTGCCCAAAGACGCCGCCGATCAGCGCCCGGCAATCATTGAAATTCGCGCCGGAACCGGCGGTGACGAGGCTGCGTTGTTTGCCGCCGATCTGTTGCGGATGTATCAACGCCTGGCCGAAAAGTCTGGCTGGAAATTCGAGATCATCTCGGAAACCGCGACCGAACTTGGCGGCTATAAGGAAGTCATCGCCAATGTCACCGGTCCCAAGGTGTTTTCACGGCTGAAATTTGAAAGCGGCGTGCACCGCGTGCAGCGCGTGCCAACGACGGAAAGCGGCGGGCGGGTGCATACCTCGGCTGCGACCGTAGCCGTCTTGCCTGAGGCCGAGGAGGTTGATCTCGACATCCCGGCAAGCGATATTCGCATCGACACCATGCGCGCCAGCGGGGCAGGCGGACAGCATGTCAACACCACCGACAGCGCCGTACGCATCACCCATATCCCAACTGGGGTGATGGTGGTCAGCGCCGAAAAATCCCAACACCGCAACCGCGAGATCGCGATGCAGGTTCTGCGCACCCGGCTTTATGATCTTGAACGCCAAAAGGCCGATGACGAGCGGGCGGCGGCGCGCAAAGGCCAGGTCGGCTCGGGCGATCGCTCGGAACGGATCCGTACCTATAATTTCCCGCAGGGCCGTCTGACGGATCACCGGATCAACCTGACGCTTTATAAGCTCGATCAGGCCCTTCAGGGCGATATCGACGAGGTGATCGACGCCCTGATTGCCGATGATCAAGCCACCCGACTGGCGGAGCTGGACCCATGAACGACCCCAACACCGCAACCATCCAGGACGCCCTGACCGCCGCCACGCGGGAACTTTCGGGGGCAGGCCTTGAAAATCCTGCGACCGACGCGCGCCGCCTGCTGGCGCATGCGCTTCAGATTGCTCCGGATCGCTTGACCTTGCACATGGCCGACCCGATGCCACGGGACGCGCTTGGCGCACTTGATACAGCGCTCAAGGCCCGGCTTGACCGTCAGCCGGTGTCGCATATTCTGGGCAAGCGGGCCTTTTGGGGCCGGGATTTCAAGGTGACGCCCGCTGTGCTGGACCCCCGGCCTGAAACCGAAACCCTGATCGACATCGCCCTGCAACAGGAATTCAAGCGCGTGCTTGATCTTGGCACCGGCAGCGGCTGCATTCTGTTAACCTTGCTGGCAGAACGCCCAGGCAGTACCGGCATGGGGCTGGAATTCAGCGAAGATGCGCTGAAAATCGCGGTGGAAAACCGCACCGCCCTTGGCCTTGACCGACAGGCGATTTTTGCCCAATCGGATTGGTTTGAACGCGCGGTCGGGCAGTTTGACCTGATCGTCGCCAATCCACCTTACATCGCCATGCCGGAAATGCCGAGCCTCGCCCCTGAAGTGCTTAGGTGGGAGCAGATGTCGGCCCTGACCCCCGGCATGACCGGGCTTGAGGCCTATCACGCGATTGCCGAGGCGATTGTTGACTTTCTGACCCCGGGTGGCCGGGTGTTGCTGGAAATCGGCCCAACCCAAGGGGGGGACGTCAGCGCGATATTCACACAGCAGGGCCTGACCTTGATTGCGGTGCATCCGGACCTTGATGGCCGTGATCGGGTGGTGGAATTGCGTCTTTCGCGATGATTGACGGTAAAATTGCCGGATTTGGCGAAAAACTCACACTTTCTTAGGTTTATCGCTTGTCTTGTCGGTTTGGAGCGCTATAGGGTTGATGCCAGAGGACGATTGATCTGAATTTCAGCATCTCTCCCGCAAGCAGCTTCTCGATAGCGAAACCTTGGGAAAAAGACAGCATCGCGCTGCCACAGATACCAAAATTATACTCAGGCAGGCCCGGCAGCGGGCAGAAAACCGGACATATGAGACCATCTAACAAATCGCGTTCACGCAATAAGAACCAAAACCAAAATCAAAACCGCCGCCCGGCCGGTAATGTGATCAACCGGGTGTTTGACAGCTCCGGGCCGGAAGGCAAAGTCCGCGGCACACCGCAGCAGATCATCGACAAATACCAAGCCCTGGCCCGCGATGCGCAATTGGCAGGCGACCGGGTTGCGGCGGAAAACTTCTTGCAGCATTCCGAACATTACGCCCGATTGCTAAGTGAAGCGACGCGTGAGCAAAACCAGCGTCGTGAACAACAAGAGGCCCAGCAAGCCGCGCAACAGGCGCAGCAGCAGACCCAAAACCAGAACCAAAACCAGAACCAGCGCCGGGATCAACAGCCGCACCAGCAGCCGGATGAAACCCACGCGCCTGATCTGCAAAATGCCGAACAGCCAGATATCGCCAACCCGTCGCTGACGGTCGAAAACGGCGATGCCGGTCTTGTTGAGACGCCCGAAGCCAAGGCTGCGGATACCGCACCACAGGCGGATGCCGAGGCGCCAAAACCCATGAAACCCGTGCGGCGGCGCAAGCCTGTCAAACAGGACGCGCCTGAAGAAGCGGCTGAATAAAGCAGGGCGGCCAGATTGGCTGCCCTAAGTCGTTTTGCGGTTTCACAGATGCGATTCACATCAAAAGCCCTAGGCTTTCAAGGCCCTCGCGAGGGCGCAGAACCCTTCGATTGACACGTTTTCCGCCCGCTCGGTTGGTGGAATGCCGACGCTGTTCAGGATATCCTCAATATTTGGCGACAGGCCTTTCAGGCTGGCCCTCAGCATCTTGCGCCGTTGGCCAAACGCCTGGGCCACCACCCGGGTCAGCATCGCCTCATCCGCCGGAAACAGCATCTGATCGCGCTTTTCGATATGCACCACTGCCGAGGTAACCTTCGGCGGTGGGGTAAATGCCTGGGGCGAGATTTCCATCACAATTCTCGCCTTAGCCCGCCACTGCGTCAGGATCGCCAGCCGACCATAGGCTTTGCCGCCGGGCTGGGCGACGATCCGTTCCGCGACTTCTTTTTGAAACATCAAAGTCAGGCTGTCCCAGAAGGGCGGCCAGGTTGCGGGCGTCAGCCAGCGGATCAAAAGTTCGGTGCCGACATTGTAAGGCAGGTTGGCCACCACGCGCACCGGGGGCGTCAAGTGCTTGCTGACATCAACCGCCAGCGCGTCGGCGTTGATAACCTTTAGACGGCCCGGATAGCGCGCGCTGATGTCGTCGAGCATTGGCAGGCAGCGGGCGTCTTTTTCAATCGCAAGCACTTTGCGCGCGCCTTCATGCAGCAGCGCGCGGGTCAGGCCACCGGGGCCTGGGCCGACCTCCAGCACGTCACAGGCCGATAGATCACCCGCTTGCCGGGCGATCTTGGCGGTCAGGTTCAGGTCCAGCAGAAAATTTTGGCCCAGGCTTTTACGCGCACTCAGCCCGTGATCCGCGATTACCTCGCGCAGGGGCGGCAGGCCGTCAAGGGTGCTCAAGTGCTTGCCTTTAGCGCCATGTCACGGGCCTGGCGCAAGGCGGCGATCAGGCTGGACGGGTTGGCCAGGCCCTTGCCTGCGATATCAAACGCGGTGCCGTGATCGGGCGAGGTGCGGATGAACGGCAGTCCCAACGTAATGTTGGTGCCGCCATGAAAATCAAGCGATTTGACGGCGATCAGGGCCTGATCGTGATACATGCAGATCGCCACATCGTAGCGCGCGCGGGCCTCCGCATGGAACATGGTGTCGGCGGAATGCGGGCCGGTCAGGGCGATCCCTTCGGCTTGCAGGCGGGCCAGCAAGGGGGCGATCAGGTCGATCTCTTCGCGTCCCATCGCGCCACCTTCACCGGCATGGGGGTTCAGCCCGGCCACGGCCAGGCGGGGGGCTTCAAGGCCAAACTGCTGCTTAAGGGCGCCGTCGGTGATGCGGATGGTCTGTTCCAGCAGATCAGCCGTCAGCGCGGTTGGCACGCGGGCGAGCGGAATGTGGATCGTCACCGGCACCACCCGCAAACCGGGGGCGGCCAGCATCATCACTGCGCGCGCGACTCCGCCAAGATGCGCCAGAAATTCGGTATGGCCGGAAAAGGCAAACCCGGCCCCGTCCTGAAGCGCTTTTTTGTGGATCGGATTGGTGCAGATCGCCGCTGCCTGACCGCTGGAAACGAGCTGAACCGCGCGACCGATCGCGGAAATCACCGCAGGTGCATTGGCCGGATCTGGCTGGCCCGGCGTGTTGGGTGCTGCGAAGGCATGATGCAGAACCGGCAGGGCCTTGGGGCAGATCGCCGCTGCCTGATCGGGGGTGTCGATGGCTTCAAGTGGCACGTCGCCAACCTGCTGCCTTACATGTTGTAGGTCAGCGATCAGGAAAAAGCACAGCTCGTCCCTGAGGGCTTTCCAGGCTTTCAGGGTCAGTTCCAAACCGACCCCGGCAGGTTCACC
>CAYXXQ010000101.1:0-4888 GCA_964469075.1 uncultured Rhodobacter sp. | reverse complement strand
TGAGGGCTTTCCAGGCTTTCAGGGTCAGTTCCAAACCGACCCCGGCAGGTTCACCGCTGGTCAGGGCAATGATCGGGCCTGAGGTTGCGGCGGTCATTTGTAAAGGATGATCGCGTCGCCCTTCAGTTCCTGCAAATACCCCTGGCCAAAGCTTTCCATCCGCTGTGCAAACAGCGCATTGCGCACGTCTTCGCGGTTGCCTTCGGACAGTTTGTTGGTCCGCCCGCAGAGCATCAGGAACATCAGAAACTCGCCATTATCGCCACGGGTCAGGTTGGTTGACACCTCGTTGCCGTCCAGATTGCCAAGCTCACCGCCGATATCGCGGCTGACTTTGCCAATGGGCACGACTTGCTGGCTGAAACTGCCATCAGGGTAGTTGCCGGCTTCTTCCTGGAGATCGTTACAGGTGTCAATCGCACCTGCAAGGGCGCTGGCACGGGCAAGGGTTTCCGGACTGCGACCGCCCGGGATCATCAGGGTGGCGTAATCATAGGCAATCGGACGCGCCGCAATCGTGCGGTTGTCGCGGATGCCGCGCAGTTGGAAGATCACCATCGCGTTGGGAATTTCGATCGGGCGTGTCACCTGACCAACCGCCATTGTCATCATCGCCGAGCCGACATCTGGCGGCAGGCTGGTGATTGGCACCCAGTCAAGCTTGCCACTATTGGCGCGGCTGGCGGCGGCGGAATAGGTCAAAACCGCCTCTTCAAATTCCTGAAACCCGTTCAGGTTTGCCGACAGATGTTCCATCAACTCGCGGGTCTGCTGGGCCGTTGTCGGCTCCAGCGGTAGGATCAGTTCGGTCAGCAGCACCGAGGCACCAACGGCCGTCGTGCCAAGCGCCATTGCGGTGTCAAGCTCAGCCTCGGTGATAAAGGATTTGGACTGGAATTTCTGTTGCACCACATTGCGCCAGATCAGCGAGGTTTTGACGAAATCGGTGAAGGTTTCAGGCTCCACCCCTTCGGCGGAGAGGGCTTCGATCAGTTGTTCGGGCGCCATGTTGCTGCGTTGGGCATATTCGGCCAGGCCTTGTTTGACCTCGTCCGGGCTGACCTGCACGCCAAACAAACGCCCGGCAAACAGCCGCAGGCGGTCGTCGATCAGTTCCTCGACGGCTTGTTTTTCAATGTCGCCGGCATTTCCCAAAGCTTCCAACAACAAACTGCGCTGTTCGATTTCGTAGTGGGTCACGGCCTGGCCATTTATCAAAACGGCTGCCGAATAGGGGCTTTGGCCCCAGGCAATCGCAGGCATCAGCCCTTGGATCAGCACGAATACCAGGGCTGCGGGTTTGATCAAGAACATTCTGTTTCGCATGACATCCTCAGAAATCGTTGCAATCACTGGCACTCAGGTTGCTGGCTGCCCGACCGCCGAGCCCTTCCAGCGTCACCCGCAAACCCAAACTTGTCGTCGGCGCCACAATAGAGGAGGACGCAAACTCTTGCGAGAGGGAAAGATCAAGTTTTATGCATTCGTTGCGATAAGTTAAGGCAAGCCCTGCCGAACTGGCCGAGGCGGTCGCAAGGTCGTACCGCCAGCTTAGCCCGGTCTGCCAGTTATTGCCAAGATTGAGGGTTGAATCGACCGTTAATTCAGCCCGGTTGGCGGCGGTGTTGCCAGCGGCGTTCTGCAACAACCAGACGTAAGAGCTGTTGATCGAAAAGCGGTTGGCCTTGATGCCAAGCTGGGTCTCGTTGCGCGTGACGGTGAACTGATCGTCAAACACCATCCGGTGGGTGATGCGGAAGGTTCTTGGCAGGGTGATCTGCCCACCCAAAACATAGCTTGAGGCCGTTCCCGACAGGCCCGAAGGCACGGTGAACTGGCCCAGATCGTTCAGGCGGATGACCTTGCCAAAAACCGCATCAATATTCAGCCCGTTGTCGGAATGGCGCGCATAAGTGAAACCGATATTGGCCCTGAGCCCGCGCTCGTAAAGATCGCTGCCGGGGAAGCGGTCAACTGCAAACAGGTTTGTGCTTTCAAAATCAACCAGTTGGCTGTCCTGATTGGGGATGGCGGCGGCATTGCTTGGGGTCCAGACCAGTTGCACCTGAGGCTCAAACACCTCGGTCGCGCGGTCCGTCTGGCGGCTTAGCGGAAAGCGCAGTGCGGCGGCAGTGATCGGAGTGATCCGGCTGAAAGCCGCGGGATTGCCGCTGTCCTGATACATCCGGTAGCCATCGGCATGGACCTGCGCGGTGGTCGTCAGGATCAGGCCTTGCTGGCTGATCCAGTTGCGTTTCCAGTCGGCAACCGCCGAAATCCTGATACCATCGCGCCCGACAATATCGGTGTTGGAGGACCGGTAATACCCCATCATGTCAAGGCTAAGCCCGATCTGCCCGCCCAATGCACCGGGCTGCCAGCGCAGCCGCTGCTGAACATCGGCCACCAGAAACGGGATTGTCGTGCCGGAAATGCCCGAGGACAGCGATTGAAATCCGCTGAGTTTGGCCTGGAAATTCCGCTTTCGGCTCGTCCGCGACAGGCTGACAAAACTGTCAAGCTTGGTGTCCGAGCCGATGCCGTGATTGCCCAGATACGTCCAGTCTGACGCAAGGTTGATTTCGGCGTCAAAACGGTACGCATTGGCAAACCGCAAATTGGCCGTGACAAACGCATGCCCACGCCACAGATCCGGGCTGATCGGGTCGCGCGCGATAGAGCCGAAAACCTCAAGCGCGCCATTGTGATAGCGTTGACGATAGCGCAGGCCAAGGCTGACATTGCCCGACGAATAGACCCCGGGGGTCAGGGTGATATCGGCATAATCGCCCAATGTATGAAAATAGGGCACCAGAACGCCGGTGCCCAGATGGCCGGTGCCGCTGATGCCCGGCACCAGAAATCCGCTGGCGCGTTTGACGCGCGGATCCGGCACCCGCAGGCGCGGCAGATAGGCAATCGGAATATTGCCGATTTGCAGGCGGGCGTGCTCAAAATAGATCCGGCGCTTTTCGTCATCCTGGATCACTCGGCTGGCGCGGATCTGCCACAAGGGCGAGGGATTGGCGACCGACACGATACAGCTTGAGGCGGCGACCTTGATCAACTGGTTGTACCGCCCGCCGCTGCGGTTAATCTCGACCGCGGAAATCTGCATTTGATCGCTCAACATCATCCGCGCGCTTTTGATCAGCCCCTGGCGCAGATCGCTCGACAGATCGGCATAATCCGCCAGGATCGCGATATTGTCGCCATCCTCAAGCCGCAGCGGTCCTTCGGCTAAAATGCGGTCCGATTGCGCGTCATAGCGGATAGAGCGGGCGGTGAGGCGGATTTTGCCGAAATGCACCACGACATTGCCGCTGGCATTGAGGGTGCGATACCCGGTGGTGAACACGATCCGATCCGCAGACAGGGCGGCGGGCAGCCGGGTCTGGGCTGCAACCTGCGGCGCGATCCCGGGGGCCGCTGCCAGCAAGAGCGCGATCAGGGGCAGGGTGCGCAGAAACCTCATGCGCAGACCGTGCCAAAACTGGGGAATGCAGTCAGGCCAACAGCGCTCGGGCCACGCGCCCACGCCGCCCAATTAGCCACCCAAACCCTTGTAAGGGCGGCATAAACCCGACATCCCGAAATCCGGGGCGGGATATGTAAGCCTCGCAATGTCACTCGGTGATATTCCCCGAACCTGCCAATTCGCCACGTCTTTTTTTCAGACATTAGCGCAAAACTTTTTTTGACAACAGAGTTAACTGGATATTTCATGCGCCACCGACTAGGTATTTTCCGAACCCATGACAAACAGGACACAGGCCATGACCACCCCAAGCAAGATCGACTTTCAGGAAGCCGCCCCGCAGACCCTTGCCGAGGTGCCCGGAAGGTTGGTGATTTTCGTTGATCCCGACGGTGGTTTGAACGCTTTGGCGCGCCGCGTGAATACCCTGACCAAAGGCGCGATCAAGCGGTTGGTTGACAGCAAGACGTTCGAAAAGCTTGATCCCGGCAAGGGCCAGGCGCTGTTTTTCCCGGCCGGTTTGGCGTCTGAGGCTTTGTTGGTGGTGAAACTGGCGCAGCGGGCCGATGTTGAAACCGCGCGCAAAGCCGGGGCCGCAATCGCGGTTTTTCGCAATGGCAGTGATGTGACTGTGCTTGCCGGCAGCCACCGGCGGGCCGCTGACATCGCCTTTGGCCAGGCCTTGCGGGATTACACTTTTGACGCCCATAAGACCGGTGACAAGGACAAGGCCAAGCCTGGCAAAATCACCTATCAGGTTTCCAACCCGGAAGAGGTTGCCGTCGCCGCCGCCCCAATGGCCGCCGTCGCCGAAGGCGTGTTTTTCACCCGCGATCTGGTGAACGAACCTGCCAATGTTCTGACCACCGAAGATTTCGCAGCCCGCTTGGCGGCGATGCAGGATCTGGGGCTTGATGTCACGATCCTTGAGGAAAGCGATCTGACGGCCCTTGGTATGGGGGCGTTGCTGGGGGTCGGCATGGGCTCAGAAAGCCCGTCAAAGGTTGTGGTGATGGAGTGGAAAGGGGGCGGCGATGAAGCGCCGTTTGCCTTGGTTGGCAAGGGCGTGGTGTTTGACACGGGCGGCGTGTCGCTGAAACCGGCGGCCGGAATGGAAGACATGACGATGGATATGGGCGGGGCCGGGGTTGTGTCCGGCGTGATGCGCAGCGTTGCTTTGCGCCGCGCCAAGGCCAATGTCGTCGGCATTATCGGGCTGGTTGAAAACATGCCCGATGGCCGCGCGCAACGGCCTGGTGATGTTGTCACCTCGATGAAGGGTGACACGATTGAGGTGATCAACACCGACGCCGAAGGCCGTTTGGTGCTGGCCGACATCCTGTGGTATTGCCAGGAAAAATACAAACCCGTCGGCATGGTCAACCTGGCCACCCTGACCGGCGCGATGGT
>CAYXXQ010000100.1:0-10186 GCA_964469075.1 uncultured Rhodobacter sp. | reverse complement strand
TTTCAAGCTTGACTATGTCCTGATCGACTGCCCGCCATCGCTGAACCTGCTGACAGTTAACGCAATGGTCGCGGCGCATTCTGTTTTGGTGCCTCTTCAGGCAGAGTTTTTTGCCCTGGAGGGCCTGTCACAGCTGATGCTGTCGATTCGCGAGGTTCGCCAATCGTTGAACCCGGAATTGCGGATCGAAGGTGTCGTGATAACGATGTATGACGCGCGCAACAACCTGTCGCGGCAAGTTGAAGAAGATGTGCGCGAAAACCTGGGCGATCTGGTCTATGCGACAGTGGTGCCCCGCAACGTTCGTCTGTCCGAAGCACCGTCTTTCGCGATGCCCGCATTGCTATACGATCACACCAGCAAGGGCAGTATCGCTTACCAGAAACTGGCCGCCGAACTGCTGCGACGCCAGGGTGAGCGTGCGCCCAAGAAAGCCGATAAGGAATTGAATTAAATGACAAAATCAAAACCTGAACGGCGTGGCCTTGGGCGCGGATTGTCCGCCTTGATGGCCGATGTTGATTTGCCAGCCGCTAACGCGACGCCCAGTGCGGCGGCGAGCCCGCGGATGCCGGACACGCATTTACCGATTGAAAAAATCCATCCCAATCCCGATCAGCCAAGGCGGGATTTTCAGAAGGTGGATCTGGATGAATTGGCAGCTTCAATCCGCGAAAAGGGGATCATTCAGCCGCTTCTCGTGCGCAAAGATCCGACCCGGCAGGGCGACTATCAGATTGTCGCGGGGGAGCGGCGCTGGCGGGCGGCGCAGATGGCGAATTTGCACGAAATCCCGGTTTTGATCCGTGATTTCAGCGACACCGAGGTGATCGAGGTTGCGATTATCGAAAACATCCAGCGCGCTGACCTTAACTCGGTGGAGGAGGCGCTGGGCTTTCGCCAACTGATGGATCGCTTCGGCCATACCCAGGAAAAACTGGCGGAGGTTTTGGGAAAAAGCCGCAGCCATATCGCAAACCTTTTGCGTCTGCTGACGCTGCCGGAACAAGTGCTGACCTATTTGCGCGAAGGCAAAATCACCGCCGGGCACGCCCGCGCGCTGGTTCTTGCCGAAAACCCAGTTGCGCTTGCGCGGGAGATTATTGCCAAGGGCCTGTCCGTTCGCCAAGCAGAAAAGCTGGCGAAACCGCAGCCCGAGAAAAAAGAATCTGTCAACAAAATCAACCCTGAAAAGGACGCAGATACCAAAGCACTTGAACAGGATTTATCGGCGAATCTTGGGATGAAAGTTCAGGTTGATCACGTTGCCGGAACCGAACAGGGGCAGATCAGCATCCATTATACATCGCTGGATCAACTTGATGAATTGTGCCAATTGCTAAGCGTCAGTACGATGGCCGGGTCCAAATAAACACCGCGACCAGGGTTAGAGCAATCGCCTGAAGGCCAAGCACAAAACCGCTGAACCCCATCCACCAGGACAGCGCCAGCGCCAGTATCATCGACAGGCTGGCGACGATTTTCGACCGCTGCCCGATCGCCCCGCGCTCACGCCAATTGGTGATGTAGGGGCCAAATTGCCGGTGATTGATCAGCCAGTCATGCAGCCGATCCGACGATCTGGCAAAGCAAAACGCCGCCAACAGTAGCAGCGGCACGGTTGGCAGAAGGGGCAGAAACGCGCCGACAATCCCAAGGCCAAGAGCCGCCAGACCGGATACTAACCAGAAAACCTTCATACGGTTGATCCTTGTGCGAAAACGTCAATCATTCAACAAATCCCGCAAGATGGCGTTTAGAACCGGACGACCAGCGGGGGTGGCTTTCAGGATATCCCCGGTTTGGGACAGCATGTCCATTTCAACCAAGTCTTTGATTTTACTAATGTTAACCAGGCTTGGGTCAAAACCGGCAACGCGTGAAAGATCGCAGCCTTCTAGCAATCGCAGCGACATCAGCATGTATTCGGTGCCGCATTCCTTGCCGGTCAGGCGAACGCGGCTGGCCTCGGCATTGCCGGATTGCGCGTCTTTGAGCCATTGATCGGGAAACAGCTTGGTTTCCGTCGCGTGTTTGATGCCGTTCAAGGTCAGACGGCCATGCGCGCCGGGGCCGATGCCGATGTAATCGCCATAGCGCCAGTAAATCAGGTTGTGCTGGGATTCGGCATAGGGCCGGGCGTGGTTTGAAACCTCGTAAGCAGGCAGTCCGGCGGTGTTGCACATGTCCTGGGTCAGGCTGTACATATCGGCGGCCAGATCGTCCTGCGGCAGGCCGGGCAATTTGCCCTCGGCATGACGACGGCCAAACACAGTGCCGTCTTCGATTGTCAGCTGATACAGTGATAGATGCTCGGTGCCAATGCTCAGCGCTTCGGTCAGTTCGGCCTCCCAGGATTGCAGTGTTTGGTGTTGGCGGGCATAGATCAGATCAAAGCTGGTGCGGGGAAACGTGGTTTGCGCAATATCAAGCGCGCGCCGGGCCTCGGCGGCGCTGTGCATCCTGCCAAGATACTTGAGGTCTTGGTCGTTAAGTGCTTGTATTCCTAGAGAAACCCTGTTGATCCCGGCGCCGCGAAAGTCCTGAAACTTACCGGCTTCAACCGACGATGGGTTGGCCTCCAGCGTGATTTCGGCACCTCGGGTAAATCCGAAGGTTTCTGAGATGCACATCAGCAGCGTTTCGATCAATTCCGGGGTCATCAGGCTGGGGGTGCCGCCGCCAAAAAACACCGAATTAACAGCGCGATGCGGGAGCAGGAGGTTGTAACGCTCTAACTCCGAAACAAGGGCCTTGGCCCATTGGCGCTGATCGACATTCCCCGAAACATGGGAGTTGAAATCGCAATAGGGGCATTTGGATTCACAGAAGGGCCAATGAATATAAATTCCGAACCCGGACTGTTGCCAATCTTCATCCATTCAAAAGTCCGCAGACCAGTTTTCTGAAAGCGTCAGCCCGGTGGCTGATCGCGTGTTTATCCTCCGGCGGCATTTCCCCAAAGGTTTCGGATTTGCCGTCGGGCAAAAACATCGGGTCAAAGCCAAAGCCGTTGCCGCCGCGCATTGGCCAAACCAATCGGCCTGAAACCGTGCCTTCAAACAATTCATCATGGCCATCGGGCCAGGCGACGCAGAGGGTGCAGTTGAAACTGGCGATCCGGGGCTCGGCCGCGCGCCTTTCGTCAAGCTTTGTCCAAACCTTGGTCATCGCCATCGTGAAATCGCGGCCGTTGGGGGTTTCGGCCCAATCGGCGGTATAAACACCGGGCGCACCGTCAAGTGCGTCGACGATGATACCGCTATCGTCGGACAAAGCGGGCAGGCCGGATTGCTTTGCGGCATAATGCGCCTTGATCCTAGCGTTTCCGGCGAAATTATCCTCGGTTTCCGCCGGTTCATCCAGACCGTGATCGCTGGCCGAGGAGACTTCGATCCCAAATGGCGCCAGCAAAGCGGCGATTTCCACCAGCTTGCCTTTGTTGTGGCTGGCGATCACCAGGTGTCTTTCCGTCAGCTTGCGCATTTTACCCTTGAACCGCCAGCTTTTGGGCCGCAACCAGATCCGAGACACCGGATTCAGCCAGATCCATCAGGCTGTCAAACTCGGCCCGCGAAAAGGTCGCGCCTTCGGCTGAGCTTTGGATTTCGATCAAACCGCCAGCGCCTGTCATCACGAAGTTGGCATCGGTGCCGGCTTCGCTGTCTTCGGCGTAATCAAGATCAAGGACCGGCTGGCCGCCATAAATGCCGCAGCTGATCGCGGCAACATGATCGGTCAGCGGATCGGTTGAGATGTCGCCAGCTTTCAGCAACTGGTTAACGGCCAAACGCAGGGCAACCCAACCGCCGGTGATCGACGCGCAGCGCGTGCCGCCATCGGCCTGGATCACATCGCAATCGACGGTGATCTGGCGTTCGCCAAGGGCAACACGATCTACACCGGCACGCAAGGAACGCCCGATAAGCCTCTGAATTTCCTGGGTTCTACCGGATTGCTTGCCCGCAGTGGCTTCCCGCCGGTTGCGGGTATTGGTGGCGCGGGGCAGCATACCATATTCCGCCGTCACCCAGCCAAGACCGCTGTTGCGCAGAAATGGTGGCACCCGAGTTTCAAGCGAAGCGGTGCACAGCACATGCGTGTCGCCGCATTTGATCAGGCACGACCCTTCGGCGTGTTTCGTGACATCGGTTTCAATCACGATTTCCCGCAATTGATCAACATTTCTACCGGAAGGGCGCATTTGGTTTCCTTTATAATGACGCAAGCCAATTACCCTGTCCGCGACATCATAGTAAAGGCCCGACATGACGATTGACGCGACAGCCCATAGTTCTTAGTTATATCAGCCGAATTGACCCAGGTGCCCTTGATGCCACAACCCAGCAACCCCTTTGATGAGCTTAGCATCCGCAGCCGCGATGTATTTCGCACGCTGGTCGAAAGCTATATCGATTCAGGGGAGCCGGTCGGCTCTCGCACCCTATCCCGAACGATGGCGGAAAAGGTCTCTGCCGCGACGATCCGCAATGTCATGCAGGATCTGGAACACCTTGGCCTACTTGACAGTCCGCATATTTCGGCAGGCCGAATTCCGACGCATCTGGGATTGCGGTTGTTTGTTGACAGCATGCTTGAAGTTGGTGATTTGTCAAAGTCCGAGCGGCGCAAGATCGACAGTACGATTGACCCGGATCAGGGCGATGTTACCCGCATGTTGGATCGCGCCAGTGTGGTTTTATCCGGGCTTACCGCCGGCGCGGGGCTGGTGCTGACGCCAAAGTTCGAAGCGCCGATTAGGCATATTGAATTTGTGTCCCTGTCACCCGAACGCGCTTTGGTGGTTTTGGTGACGGCGGACGGCCATGTCGAAAACCGGGTGTTCACGCCGCAGCCCGGGCAGACCCCGTCGGCGATGCGTGAGGCTGCGAATTTTCTGAATTCTATCGTGCAAGGCCGCACGCTTTCGGAAATCGGCGCGGTCGTTACCAAAGAAATCGCCCAGCGTCGGCAGGAATTGGACGTGTTGGCGCAGCAGCTGGTCGAAGACGGCATCGCGGTTTGGGAAAACGAGGGTGAGACCCACGAACGCCTGATCGTGCGCGGTCAGTCCAATCTGATTGAAAACAGCGCGGTTGGCGAAGATCTTGAGCGGATCAAAATCCTGTTTGACGATCTGGAGCGTAAGCGCGATCTGGCGCAGTTTCTTGAGCTGACGGAAGAAGGCGAAGGGGTGCGCGTTTTTATCGGCTCGGAAAACAAACTTTTTTCACTTTCCGGTAGCTCTCTGGTGGTTTCTCCATATATGAACTCTGACCGGAAAATTATTGGCGCCGTTGGCGTGATCGGGCCGACCCGGCTGAATTACGGGCGGATCGTACCAATTGTCGATTACACAGCGCAACTGGTCGGGCGGATGCTGTCCGACCGAGGCAAATAAAAGAGGCATAGATGTCAGAGGATAAAGAACCAGTCGTGACAACAGATACACTTGATGAAGCGGATTTTGACCCAGCAGAGTTTAATGAGGCAGATCCGCTGGCGCTGGATGATGAAGCCAGTGAGTGGGATGCCCTGCTTGCTGAACGCGATACCCTGAAAGACAGGCTGATGCGCGCCCTTGCTGAGGGTGAAAATGTTCGCAAACGCGGTGAACGTGACCGCCGCGATGCGGAGGTTTACGGCGGCTCTAAGTTGGCGCGGGATTTACTGTCGGTCTATGACAACATGACGCGTGCGCTGGAAACTGTCGATGATGCGCAACGTGAAACATCCAAGGGTCTGATCGAAGGGATCGAGCTGACCCTACGCGAATTGCTGAACACATTTGCCAAACACAAGATCGAACGCGTCGTTCCGGAAGTTGGCGAAAAGTTTGATCCAAAGATCCACCAGGCGATGTTTGAAGCCCCGATTCCGGGTGTTGAGGCCGGACATATCTTTCAGATGATGACCGAGGGTTTCGTCATCGGTGATCGCCTGTTGCGTCCAGCACAGGTTGGCGTGTCATCGACCCCACCTGCGTCCTGAATAACACGGATTTGGACTGAGATTTGAACTGGCCCCTTTGAGGGCCAGTTTTTCGTTACGCCCTATTTCGGCTTCAGCATGTCGCGCAACTCGTAAACCAAACGTAACGCATCAAGTGGGCGCAGCTCATCCGGCAATACCTCCGCCAGGCGATCTTCAATGGCTGATGTTTTTTGTGGTGCTGTCGGTTTCGCCCGCAAACTGGCAAACAAGGGCAGGTCGTCGATCAGGGTTTTGGTCTTGCCACCGCCTTCCTGATCGCCTTTTTCCAAAGCCTCAAGAATGGTGCGGGCGCGGTCAACGACGGCCTCGGGCAGACCGGCAAGCCGCGCGACCTGCACCCCGTATGACCGATCCGCTGCACCCTTGCGAACTTCATGCAGAAAGATCACGTCGCCGTTCCATTCGCGCACCGTTACGGTCGCGTTGGTAATTCCATCAAGCTTAGAAGAAAGGGCTGTAAGCTCATGATAATGCGTGGCAAACAACGTTCGGCATCTGTTGACGTCATGTAGGTGTTCAAGGGTTGCCCAAGCGATGGACAGCCCGTCATAAGTGGCCGTTCCCCGGCCGATTTCGTCCAGAATGACCAGCGCACCGGGGCCTGCTTGGTTCAGGATCGCGGCGGTTTCAACCATTTCTACCATGAATGTTGAACGCCCCCGCGCCAGATCATCCGCCGCCCCGACGCGTGAAAACAACTGTGTCACAAGGCCGATCCGCGCCAATTCGGCAGGCACGTAACTTCCCATCTGCGCCAGCAAAGCGATCAACGCGTTCTGACGCAGGAAGGTCGATTTCCCGGCCATATTCGGCCCCGTCAGCAGCCAGGCACAGGCGCTGTTTTCAATCGCGGGCGTCAGATCACAGTCATTGGCCACAAAGGGCGTATCGCCGGCGCGCCTTAAGGCGGCTTCGACCACGGGGTGACGGCCGCCGGCGATTTCAAACGTCTGATCGTGGCTCAAAACCGGTTTGCACCAACTTTCGCCCTGCGCCAGATCGGCAAGGGCGGCTGTCAGATCTATCTCTGCCAGGGCGCGGGCTGCGAGGCTGATTTGAGGGGCCTGATCCAGAACCGCCTGTTGCAGATCGGTGAAAACCTGTTTCTCTACCGCCATCGCACGGGCCCCGGCGTTCAGGGTTTTGGTCTCCATCTCGGACAGGGCGACCGTGGTGAAGCGCACAGCATTGGCAGTGGTCTGACGGTGGATGAAATGTTCGGCCAATGGCGGGTTCAACATCTTGTCGGCATGGGTCGACGGCGTCTCAATAAAGTAGCCCAAGACGTTGTTATGTTTGATTTTAAGGGAAGTCATGTTGGTCTGAGAAATGAACTCCGCCTGCATTTTCATGATCACGCCGCGGCCTTCATCGCGCAGGGTCCGGGCCTCGTCAAGGTCGGGGTGAAAACCTTTTTCCACAAAACCGCCATTGCTAATCAGCAGCGGTAAATCCTGCATCAAGGCCAGGTCCAGCAGGTCGATAAGCGCTTCAAACCCCAGCAGGTCCTTGGCGGCGGTTGCCAGATCAGGTGGCAGATCAAGCTGGGAAATCCGGTTTGCAATATCCACAGCCTGGGTCAGGCCAGCGCGGATCGCCCCGATATCACGCGGACCACCGCGATCAAGCGCCAGACGCGACAAGGACCGATCCATATCCGGAGCTTTGCGCAGCGCGTCGCGCAGGTCTGCGGCCAAAACCGGATCATCCAGCAGATATTCGATGGATTGCAAGCGCCGGTCAATCACACCCGCATCGGTCGACGGGCTGTTCAGGCGATTTGACAGCAATCGCGCCCCGGCACCGGTAATGGTGCGATCAATCACTGCCAAAAGCGACCCATCGCGCCCGCCCGACAGGCTGCGCGTCAGTTCCAGATTGCGCCGCGTTGCTGCGTCGATCTGCATAACCTGTCCGTGATTTTCGCCTACGGGCGGCTGCAACAGTGGCAGTTTGCCTTTTTGCGTCAGTTCCAGATAGTCAATGATCGCGCCCATCGCCGAAACCTCGGCCCGCGAAAAACTGCCAAACCCTTCAAGCGACGACACACCATAAAGCGCGCAAATCCGCTTTTCGGCCCCCACGCTGTCAAAGCTGGCGCGCGCTAGGGGGGTCAGGGCCGCCCCGGCCTCGGCACAGGCTTCGGCCAGTTCTTGTTCCAGGGCGGCTGAAACCAGAACCTCCCGCGGGGCCAGTCTTGCCAGTTGTGGGGCAAGGGCCACGCGCGGGCAGGATTGCACAGAAAACTCCCCGGTTGAGACATCAACCCAGGCAAACGCAGCTTCATCTCGTACTTCAGAAAAAGCGGCTAAGTAGTTGTGTTGACGCGCATTTAGGAGCGAATCTTCGGTCAAAGTACCGGGGGTGACAAGGCGCACGACCTCACGCCGGACAACAGACTTCGCGCCGCGCTTCTTGGCCTCGGCCGGGTTTTCCATCTGTTCGCAGACGGCAACGCGGAAGCCCTTTCGGATCAGCGACAGCAGATAGTTTTCCGCCGAATGCGCCGGCACACCACACATCGGGATATCCTTCCCCAGATGCTTGCCGCGTTTGGTCAACGCGATATCAAGTGCTGCGGCAGCGGCGACCGCGTCGTCAAAGAACATCTCGTAAAAATCGCCCATGCGATAAAACAGCAACGCGTCTTTGTAACCTTCCTTGATCTCAAGGAATTGCGCCATCATCGGCGTTACATTTGCGTTTGCGATATTCACCCGGCCCCCCAGCGGTTTGCAGGCTGAAAATCTACACGCAGGCAGGCCCGGATTAAAGCGGAAATCAAGCTGCGCTGTTGTAGTGATTTGACGACCCTTGTATGACGGATGCGATCAACTAGGGGGTTCACAGATCAATGGCAAACAATTCCAAAACCACCGCGGAAGAGGCGTTGGCCTATCACATGGAACCCAAGCCCGGAAAGCTTGAGATTAACGCCTCAACCCCAATGGCGACCCAACGAGATTTGTCGCTGGCCTATTCGCCCGGCGTCGCGGTGCCGGTGCAGGCCATCGCGGACAATCCTGAAAGTGCCTATGACTACACCACCAAGGGCAACATGGTGGCGGTAATCACCAACGGCACCGCCATTCTGGGCATGGGCAATCTGGGCGCGCTGGCGTCAAAGCCGGTGATGGAAGGCAAATCCGTGCTGTTCAAGCGGTTCGCCGATGTCAATTCGATTGATCTGGAGCTGGACACCGAAGACCCCGACGCGTTTATCAACGCGGTCAAGATTATGGGCCCGTCATTTGGCGGCATTAACCTTGAAGATATCAAAGCCCCGGAATGTTTCATCATTGAACAGCAGCTGAAAGAGCTGATGGATATCCCGGTTTTTCACGATGATCAGCACGGGACAGCCGTGATCTGTGCCGCCGGCCTGATCAACGCGTTGCATCTGAATGGCAAGAAAATCGAAGATTGCAAGATCGTGCTGAACGGGGCCGGGGCCGCTGGGATCGCTTGCGTTGAGTTGATCAAGACGATGGGCGCAAAGCACGACAATTGCATCGCATGTGACACCAAGGGCGTGATCTATCAGGGTCGGACCGAGGGGATGAACCAGTGGAAATCGGCGCATGCTGCAAAGACCGATGCGCGCACCCTGGAAGAGGCGATGGTTGATGCGGATGTGTTTCTGGGTGTCTCGGTCAAAGGGGCGGTAACGGCCAAGATGATCGCCTCAATGGCGCCGAACCCGGTGATTTTTGCAATGGCCAACCCCGATCCCGAGATCACCCCGGAAGAGGCGCATGCCGTCCGCGAAGATGCTATCGTGGCGACCGGGCGTTCGGATTATCCCAATCAGGTCAATAACGTACTGGGCTTTCCCTATCTGTTTCGTGGCGCTTTGGATATCCACGCGCGCGCGATCAACGACGACATGAAAATCGCCTGTGCGCATGCGCTGGCCGAGCTGGCGCGGCAGGATGTACCGGACGAGGTGGCGATGGCCTATGGCACGCAACTGTCGTTTGGCCGCGACTACATCATCCCGACGCCGTTTGATCCGCGCCTGATCTATGTTGTGCCGCCGGCAGTGGCCAAAGCCGGGATGGATACCGGCGTTGCCCGCCGTCCGATCATTGATATGGAGGCGTATGAGCTGTCTCTGAAGGCGCGGTTGGATCCGACGGCCTCGATCCTGCATTCGCTGTATGTGCGGGCGAAAAACGCCCAGGCGCGGATG
>CAYXXQ010000099.1:4725-10214 GCA_964469075.1 uncultured Rhodobacter sp. | reverse complement strand
AAAACCTGTCTGCCGCGCTTTCGCGCTATGTGGTTGATCTGAAGGTTGTTTTCGCCCTGGCCGTCAATCAGAAGTTTGACCGCCCCAGCTTCAGCAGCTTCAAGGATGCGCTGGCGAATTTCTACATCTGCCATATAGTCGTACTGGATGACGACAACCAGGTGGTCACCCGGTTTTTAGGCAAATCAAAGCACGACCAAAGCCTGCCTAGCCCGGCCAATTTGGCGCATCTGCGCAACCTGGCCGCCGCCGCGAACGGTGAAATCGCGTTTTCCGGCATCGTCAGCCATCAGGGAAAACCGCATTTCTTTGTGGTCCAGCAACTGCCGGACGGAAAATTCGCGATGGCCCCCTGGGATCCCGGCTATGTCATCAAACTGCAACAATCCATCGCCTTTGGGGAGCGCGGCCATTCGATGGTCGTCGATCAAAACGGGCTGGTGGTTGCGCATCCAAACGCTGAATGGCAAAGAATATCGAAAAATGCGTCGAAACTTTCGGTTGTCGCCGCGATGATGGCAGGCCGAACCGGGGTAATGCAGTTTTACTCACCGCCGATGCAGGCGCAAATGATTGCGGGCTATACTTCAGTGCCTGAAACCGGCTGGGGCGTAATGGTGCCACAACCGCTTAGCGAACTGGCCGACCGCGCCCATGACGTTCAGGCTGCCGCATTGCTGGTCGCCGTGATCGAAATCCTGCTGGCAGCCCTGATCAGCTGGTGGTTTGCAAGCCTGCTCTCCCGACCCATCCAGAAAATCGTCACAACCGCGCGGGCCGTTACCAAAGGGGATTTTTCGACCCGCGTTGGCCGCCTACCCAGCCACACCCCGGTTGAAATCAACCTGCTTGCAACGACCTTTGATCATATGGTTGAGGACCTGCAGAACAAGAACCAGCACCTGCGTCAAGCCCTTGATAAAGCAGAAAATATCTCGCGAGAACGGGCGGACCTGCTGGCGGCAGCCACCCGCGCGAACGAGATCAAATCGCAGTTTGTGTCGATGGTCAGCCATGAATTGCGCACGCCCTTGACCTCGATCAAGGGGTCGCTGGACTTGATCGAAAGCGGTATTCTTGGACCGCTGTCCGAACAAGCCGCGCGCCTGATCGCCATCGCACGCAAAAATAGCAACCGGCTGGCGACGATGATCGGTGATCTGTTGGATCTGGACAAGCTTGACGCCGGTAAGATGCGCTATCATTTCGCCAAAACCGACCTTGCGGCGCTGATAAATGAAGCGGTTGAGGCCAATAAAAGTTACGGCGATCTGAACCATATCACCTTCAAGACTTTTGACACGGATCAGCCGGTTTACGTCAAGGGCGACCAGGATCGGTTGATGCAGGTAATGGCGAACCTTTTGTCAAACGCCGCCAAATTTTCCCGCCCTGGCTGCCAGGTCGAAATCACCTTAAAGGCGGAAGAAACATCCGCGCGCATACTGGTGCAGGACCACGGCATCGGCATCCCCGACGGGGTGCATGACAAGGTTTTTGAAAAATTCGTACAATTGGATTCATCTGATCAGCGCAACGCAGGCGGCAGCGGTCTTGGCCTCAGCATCGCCCGGCTGATCATCGAGGAACATGGCGGCACGCTGGATTACAGCAGCATCGAAGGCGAGGGAACCGCGTTTTTCTGCGACTTGCCGCTGCTGGCAACGGGGGATACAGCATGAAACATCTGAAACGCATTTTGCATGTCGAGGACGACACCGACATCCTGGAAATCGCCAAACTGGCGCTTCAAACCGTCGGCGGGTTTGAGCTTTTGCAATTTACACTTGGCACAGATACGGTTGAAAACATGGGGGATTTCACGCCCGATTTGTTTTTGCTGGACGTCATGATGCCAGGGATCGGCGGGATCGAAACGCTGGAACTTTTGCATCAAATCAAAGGGTTTGAAACTGTTCCCGCGGTGTTCATGACAGCCAAAACCCTTGACGAAGCAACCCAGAAAACCGGCCTGGGCACTTACGTCATCGGCACGATTGAAAAGCCGTTTGACACCCTGGAATTGCCGACGACCATCCATCGGTTTTGGCAATCTTATCAGACAGAAGCTTCAAAATCAGTGGCCTGATCCGGCCCAAACAAGGCAAAAATCCGTCCAGTCTTAACGGTCAAACAAGCCGACCCGATCGAACACCGCTTCCCCTTGCAACAAGGTTGCGTCAACCTTGACCCGACTGATTTGGCGCACTGGCATTTCTAGGATGTTTTTGTTCAAGATCACCAGATCCGCGAATTTCCCAACCTCGATGGAGCCGGTTTTATCGTCGTGCCGCAACGCAATCGCCGCATTTATCGTCATCGCCGCAATCGCGGTTTCCACATCCGGCAATCCATTATGCCGACGCCTGACCGCCGCCTCGATCTTGATCATCGGGTTCAACTCGTCCGCGTCCCAATCGCTGCTAAGCGTGACCGTGGCCCCGGCCTTGACCAGATCACCAGCGGGCAACAGCCGGTCAACGCGATCACCGATGAAATCGAACATGAAATCCTCATAATCCCGCGCAAGTGCGCTGGGGGCGAGTTGCAGATCGGCAATCACGTTCAGCGTGGCAAAACGGGGATAATCGCTTGGATCCGCCAAGTAAATATGCGTCAGACGATGCGGCCCGGATGCGGGATCAGCCGCTGCAATCGCATCAAGCGCCAGGCGCGCGGCATAGTCGCCGGTCACGTGAAAATGCAGTTGAAAACCAGCGGCACTTAGGTTTTTTGCTGCGCGCATCAACTTAGCCTTTGGGAAATAAAGATAGCCGAAACGTTCATCCGCCGGCAGGCCAAGGCCATCCTCGTAAGGCTGCAACAATGCCCCGGTTGCCTGGCCCAAGATTCCGTCAACATAAATCTTGGCCACGTTAAAGCGCACCAAGCGGTTTGGGTCATTGTGATATAATGCTTTAAGTTCAGAAAGTTGCGCATCAAACGGTCGATCTGGATAGATGTAAAACGCGTTTGAAGCCCGCATGGTCAGGGTCTTGTCCGCCTCGGCCCGATCCCAGACCAGATGATGGCCCTGCGGCCAGTAACGCCCGGCGTCACTGACCGAGGTGATGCCAAACGCGTTCAACGTGGCCGCGGCGTCCAGCAAGCTTTGATAGGCGAATTCAAGGTTCGCAGCCGTTGGCGGCATGGCCAGATTGCGCAGCCTGTGGGGCGCGTTTTCCAACACCACGCCATTGGCCCCCCCCGCCGCATTGCGCAGAATGATGTTGCCGTTTTCGTCGGCAACGGCCATGTCATAACCCGCCGCATTCAACGCGGCGGAGTTCGCCCAGGCGCCATGCCCGATGTCATCCAAGATTAAAACCGGGCGGTTGGGTGCAATCGCATCCAGGATTTCGACCGGATTGTCATGCAGCCCTAACAGGTTCTCCATATTGACGCCGGATCCCAGCACCCAGTCGCCGGTATTGCCGTTATCGGCGCAATCGCGCACCGCGGCCTTGTAGCCCGCAAGGCTGTCAAAAGGTTCAAACGGGCACAGAACGGCGTTCACCCCGGCCTCGACCGCGTGAAGATGGACGTCCTGAAATCCCGGCAAAACCATTCTGCCACCAAGATCAACCACCTCGGCCCCTGCCCCGGCAACGGCCAGAACATCCGCCTTTGTGCCGACCGCCAGGATCACCCCGTCGTCATCAATCGCCACGGCATCGGCCCAGTTTCGATCTGGGTCAACCAGATAGAACCGGGCATTGGTCAATACCAAAGGTGCGGCAATGGCGAAGCTTCCCAAGGGCAGAAACACGGTTAACAGCAAACATAAACGTAACAGATACGACATCAGGGACAATCCTTTGGCAGGTAGATAAGGAAGCCCCTACATGGCTAGGACGCATTGATGGGGTTTGCAAGCATGGCGGTCGCTGCCCCGAAAAACCGCACCTTAACCCGCCTTCTTGCCCAGATAGCCAAGCAGATCATTGAACGTGTTCATTTGCGGATAATCCGCCTCGGGCATTTCCAGGTTCAGTCGTTTGCCAAGTGCTGTAACCAGCGTCAAAAAATCCATCGAGTCGATGTCCATTTCGTCCCGCAGCTCGGCGTCTTTGTCGATATCGTCGATCTCGATCTCGGGGGCGATCCGGTGTAGTTCTGCGCGCAGAATGGCCTCTAGGTCACTGGTATTCATAGATCCTCCGGGGTTAACAGGGCTTTGCCGATGGTGTTTAAGAACAAGGCACCGCGATGGCCGTCGCTGACCCGGTGGTCGGCTGCAAGCGTCAGGGTGACGACGCGGCGGGCCTTGATTTTTCCGTCATGGACCCACGGGCGTTCGGACGTCGATCCAAACCCGACGATGGCAACCTGTGGCGGGTTGATGACGCCGTAAAGAAGGTCTACCCCGCGATCGCCAAGCGACGTCACAGTGATTGTTGCGTCCAGCAGTTCACGGGCGCGGAACCGCCCGGCCCGGACCCGCGCAACCAGATCGCGCAGCTTATCCATCAGCGCATCAAGTTGCAGATCCTGTACATCGTGGATCGCGGGCGCAACCAGTCCGCCGCTGCGGATATTTGTGGCGACACCAATATGGGACGCATCGCTTGCGCGGAACTGTTCGTCCACGAAATGACCGTTCATCTCGGGGTATTTTGCCAGCGCTTTTGCGACCGCCTTCAGATAAAACGCGCCGATCAGAAGCCGGCCTTCCGGTGGGCGGTCTTTATTGATCCGGGCCACGAAATCCTCAGCCGTGGTGATGTCAACGGACTGCGCCAAATAATAATGCGGGATCTCGCGTTTGGAGCGGGACATCGCCGCCGCAATTGCCACGCGCATGTCCGACATTGGCTGGGGCGCAGGCGGTTCAGCGGGTTGATTACCAGGCGAAACCTCAGCCAGGGTTATGATCCCGTCAGGACCGGGCAACAGGCTGGCGGGATCAATGCCTGCGCGCGCAGCGGCACGTCGGGCTGCCGGGGTGATGCGTGGTCGGGCCTGATCGGGGGTATCGGGCGCGGGTTCGGGGGGGACTTCTACGGCGGCAGGTTTGGGCGCAGGCGCGGCCTTCGGAGTTGGTTTTGGGGCAGGTTTTGGCTTGGACGCAGGCGCAGGTTTTGGGGCCGCTTGCTTTACCTCCCCCGATTTCAGGATCGTTGCCAGCGGTGTGCCAACCGGCACTTTCTTACCAAGCTCAATCAGGTAATCGCCAAGCACGCCATCTTCAAAAACCTCAATCTCAATCGCGCCTTTCTGGGTTTCGACCACCGCGATGATATCGCCCTTCGCAACCTTATCGCCCGGCTGTTTAAGCCACTCCACCAGCGTCCCTGCATCCATATCCGCCCCGAGCGAGGGCATCAGAAAATCGCTCATGGCGTGCGCTCCACCAGCGCTTTTACGGCCGCGACGATCTTGCTAACCTGCGGTATCGCGGCCTCTTCCAGATGGTAGGCGTAAGGAACCGGCACCTCTTCGCTGCACACCCGCGCAAGCGGCGCGTCCAGATCAAAGAACGCCTCTTC
>CAYXXQ010000099.1:0-4625 GCA_964469075.1 uncultured Rhodobacter sp. | reverse complement strand
TGCCTTCCATATTATAAAGCATCACGTTTTCGAAAATCAGCACCGGATCCGGGTCTTCAAGGGCCGTCCAAAGCATGCCGCGCGCATCTTCAAGCGTCGCGGGTGCAAGCACCTTGATGCCAGGGATATGTGCAAACCAGCCCTCCAGCGAATGCGAATGCTGCGCTGCAAGCTGTTTGCCCGCCCCGGTTGCCATTCTGATCACCACCGGCACACCGAACTGGTTGTTGGACATATGTCGAAACGTGGCGGCGGTGTTAAGGATCTGATCCAGCGCCAGCATCGCGAAATTGACGGTCATCACCTCAACAATCGGGCGCATTCCGGCAATGGCCGCCCCGATCCCTGCGCCTGTGAAACCACCTTCTGACAGCGGTGTGTCGCGAATTCGGTCGGCCCCGAATATGTCAAGCAGCCCCTTGCTGACGGCATAACAGCCACCATAATGGCCGACATCTTCGCCCATCAGAAAGACGCGCGGATCGCGCTCCATCGCCTCGGTGATCGCGGCCTTCAGTGCCTCCCGATAGGTGGTGTCGATCATTTCACCCGGCTTTTTCGGGGTGGGCGGCGCAGGCTGGTCGGGTGACAGGACGTAATCTTTCAAGGTGCCAGGCGGCGCGTCGGTGCCGCTTTCGGCAAATGCCACGGCAGTGTCGATTTCGGCATCGACTTCAGCGACGATCTGATCCACTTCGCCGGGATGCAGCAATCCGTTATCTTCAAGCCAGCCCTGGAACCGCAGGATCGGGCCTTTTTGCCGCCATTCATCTACCTCGGATTTGGGGCGATAAAGCTGGGCGTCAAACATTGAATGCGGGCGAAAGCGGTAGGTGCGCAACTCTAGAAAATAGGGTTCATTCGTGTCGCGCATGATCTTCTGCGCCCGGCGCGTCGCGGCCTCGACCGCGACCACATCCATACCATCGACGGTTTCAGACTGGATCGCATAGCCACGCGCCTTGGCGGCGATATCGGTTTCCGCCTCGGTCAGATCCAGGGCCGTGCCCATCGCATAGCCGTTGTTTTCACAGACAAACAACACCGGCAAATCCCATAAAGACGCCAGGTTCAACGCTTCGTGAAACGCGCCTTCCGCGACAGCACCTTCGCCAAAAAAGCAGACCGTCACACCTTCGCGCTGTTCCATCTTATCCGCCAGCGCAAGGCCGGTCGCCAAAGGCAAGCCGCCGCCGACAATCGCATTGCCGCCGTAAAAATTGGCCTCAGCACTAAACAAATGCATCGAGCCACCGCGCCCGCCCGCGCATCCTTCGGCCTTGCCGTACATTTCGGCCAGCACCTTAGTCATCGGAACACCGCGCGCCAGGGCATGGCCGTGTTCGCGGTAGGTCGCGACGATCCGGTCTATATGACCAAGCGTTTGCATGACCCCAACCGCGACCGCTTCCTGGCCGTCATAAAGATGCAGGAAACCGCGGATTTTCTGCTGAGTATAAAGCTCAGCACATTTGCCTTCGAACCGTCGGATGCGGATCATTGCTTTCAACAAATCGCGGACATGGGCATGGTCCAGACGCGGTTTGGTGCCAGTTTTGGGGGCGGGCGCAGGTGTGGGCGTTGGATCAGAGGGTGTCATTTCTCATCGCTTTCAAGGGTCGAGATGTCGCCTTCGGGCAGGCCCAGTTCCCGCGCTTTAAGTAGACGACGCATGATCTTGCCGCTGCGGGTCTTGGGCAGGTTCTGGCGAAACGCGATTTCTTTCGGCGCGACCGCTGGTCCCAGGCGTTTTCGGGCGTGGCCCTGCAAGTCCAGTTGCAAGTCTTCACTCGGCTCAAACCCCGGTTTCAAGGCGACATAGGCTTTGACGATCTCACCAGCGGTTTCGTCGGGGATGCCGATCACGCCAACTTCGGCCACGGCCGGATGCTCCATCAGCGCACTTTCGACCTCAAACGGCCCGATCAGGTGGCCGGCACTTTTGATAACATCATCGCTGCGCCCGACGAACCAGAAATAGCCGTCACTGTCGCGCATCGCCAAATCACCACTTAAATACCAGCCGTCGCGAAAGCTCTTTTCATAGCGGGCCTGCTGGCCAAGATAGGTGCGCATCATCGAAGGCCAGCCGGGGCGCAACGCCAGTTCGCCAATCGCCAGCGGCTTAATAAGTTCCTGCGCGCCGGTATCCGTGACCTCTACAATCCCGGCTTCAATCCCCGGTAACGGCTTGCCCATTGACCCGGGCTTCACGTCCATCGAGGCATAATTGGCAATCATGATCCCACCAGTTTCGGTCTGCCACCAGTTGTCATGGAACGGCATGCCAAACACCTCGTTCCCCCAAAGGACAGCTTCGGGGTTCAGCGGCTCACCAACACTGGCCATGAAGCGTAAGGCCTTGAAATCATGGTTTTCCGGCAGGTCACGCCCGGCTTTCATCAACATCCGGATCGCAGTTGGCGCGGTGTACCAGACATTGACCTTTTCGGTTTGAAGGATGTCATACCAACGCGCGGCCTCAAACTCAGCCGCATCGATGATCATGGTGCAGCCAAGGGTCAGCGGCGCAATAATCCCATAGGAGGTGCCCGTCACCCAGCCCGGATCGGCGGTGCACCAGTAGATATCGCCCGGACGCAGATCAAGCGCCATCCGGCCGGTTTCGCGATGCGCCAGAACCGCGCCATGCACATGAACCACCCCCTTGGGTTTGCCCGTGGTGCCGGAGGTGAAATGCAAAAGCGCCATGTCTTCCGATTGCATCGGCGCGGTCATAAAATCGCTGTCAGCCGCTTGCATCAATGCCGCAAAATCCTGGGTGTTTTCGCCTGCGCCATCAATCAGGATCACCTCCCGCAGCTCAGGCAGGCTGGCGCGGATTGACGCGACTTTGCGTCTGTAAAGCGCCGCCGAAGTTATCAGGACATTCGCACCGCCAATTTCCATCCGTGACTGGATCGGTTCCGGCCCAAAGGCTGAAAACAGCGGGCAAAAAACGCAACCCGCCTTCAGCGTCCCAAGGGCTGCGATATAAAGTTCAGGCGTGCGGCCAAGCAAGGAATAGACCTTGTCGCCTTTCTTCAGGCCAAGGCCGTGCAGCGCATTGGCGAAGCGCCCGGACTGCGCGGCCAAATCGGCATATGTCAGATCAGTCCTGTCGCCCGATTTCGCGATCCAGCGAATGGCAATCTGTGCGCCCCGCCCTTCGGCAACATGTCGATCCACGGCCTCAAAGGCGATGTTCAGCGCACCCTCCGGCAAGCCCGCCAAGTCCGCCCGCGCCTTGTCCCAAGAAAACCCTGCCCGAGCCGCCACATAATCCGGCATGTTCGAATTGGCTTTGGTCGTGGTTGATTTGTGGATCAGTTTATCGGTCATGCCAGGTCACCCTGATTGCGAAGATTTGATGTGAAGAATAGGACGGATTGCGCACGGGGATGCTGATCTATGTCAATGCGCAGGCGTCAGAAACGGGCGTATTGGTTTCTGGGTTTGGGGGTAACTGGCGTGTGGATTGGAGGAAAATCCCCATTGCAGAACTGGTGGAATGCCATATCAGGAACGAAAGATGTTTACTTTCGCAGGTGGCCGAGAACAGCTGCGGAATGCCCCTTGGCCTACCATAAACCGTGCTGCTGGGTCAAAAATATGCAGTGCGATTTGAGAATTCAGCTTTCACCCCCTGCGAGAATTGGCTACCGTTCGGAATTGAACTATTATGCCCATCAGTTCTGACAAATCGCCAGAAACACTGCCCCTTGGTCCACCAAAGTGAGCTTCCATGCGGTAGCCATGCCGGTCCTTGGGCGTCGCTTGGCATCATCTGGCAATGTCTAATAAAAACCTGATCAAAGCCGAAAACGCGCGTTTCCGGGTATTAAGGCTCCTGCAGGAAAACCCGACCGCCAGCCAACGCGACATCGCAAATTCCCTTGGCATCAGCCTCGGCGGCGTCAACTATTGCCTGAACGCATTGGTCGAAAAAGGCTTCGTCAAGATGCGAAACTTTCAGGAAGCCAACGACAAGCGCATGTATGTCTACCTTCTGACCCCCAAAAGGATCGCCGAAAAAACAGCCCTGACAGGACGCTTCCTGCGCCGCAAAATGCAGGAATATGAAGCCCTGAAAGCCGAGATCGAAGCGGTCCGAGAAAGTATCGACGCTGAAGCGGATGTGAAATCCGGTGTGCAGCAATAGGTGGCGGGATGGTGGGTTGAGTTATCGAACATTTGACCCGGAAACCGGTGCCCACTTTTCGGAATGATCTTTTATATTATCGAGGGTTTGAGTCTTATGGCACTCGTCAAAGGGTAGCCATTTTTTTTTGGTGGTAATAAAGTACCCAAGAAGTACCCAGAGAATGCACTTCATGATTGTATATCGGAATTGTGGATGCTGGTATGGCCCTGGGACCTGGGGTCACCCATCTGGGCCCTGTTTTTGGGCCAGGGGGGCGACCCCACATTCAGGGGCCCTCTCTCTTTGCAACTGGCTGGAAAAAAGGCACTGGTTCGGCCCCTTGCCCAGTAGACACCCATAGCGTTTCCAGAAATATTTTTATCCCAAAAACCCTGCCACGCTTTGTGTTCCAGGGCTTTTGGCGATAGGCGATGTCAGAAGTTTTTCTTCAAAGGCTATAATCCGGTCCATGCGCTGAAGC
>CAYXXQ010000098.1:0-10223 GCA_964469075.1 uncultured Rhodobacter sp. | reverse complement strand
AACCGATCGGCCAGGCCCTGATCGTCACCGATTACTACCACATTCCGCGCGCAGTCCTGACGGCCCGCGCCCTCGGCCTGCCAGCAACCGGCGCGGTCCCCAAACGCGACCTCGGCAAAACCAAATTGCGCCGCCACATCTTCAGCATATTGCGAGAGGTTCCAGCACTGGCCTATTATCTCGGCAAGGTCGCTCTGGCGCGCCTTAACCGTCGCAAGCCTTAGTCAGACACCGTCACCTGAACAAAATCCCCCCGGTTTCCATAACCGTAGATCTGCACATGCACCTTCACCCCGCCAGCAACGATGCGTTGCCCGGCAAAGCTGTCGATCTTTCCGTTCATCACCATCCGCTCCATGATGGCGCGGTTGTCGATGCTGCCAAAGAAGTTGTCGCCCTCATCGCCGACTTGCCAGATCCCAAAGCGGTGATAATTGGCCCGGTCCTGACGCAGAATTTGCCAGGGCTCCGTCAGGCGCTGGCCTTTGGAGTTATAAAGATCGTCCCGCCCGATAAAGGCGAAATAGCTGCCAACCAAGTCTTGCGCGGTTGCCGATGTCGCCAAAGCCAAAAGAACCGTCAGCAGGAGTGTAGATAGAAAACGCGGCATGAAGCCTCCTATATTGGATGAAATCGCGGCTGTCAGACCGGGCTGCGGCCCGACCGATCAGCGCAAAACATGAACCGAGCAGGGCGCATGGCGCACCACCCGCGCGGCGGTTGACCCCAGGAAATAGTCCTGCAACCCCGGCCTGTGCGATGCGATGATGATCAGATCATTGCCATTCTCGGCGGCATATTCGGTGATCGACGTGCCCGCATGGCCGGAAATCGCGTTGGTTTTCGCCCCCGGCACCGACAGCGCCACATCCTTCAGCTTGGCCGCAGCGTCCGTCAGGTTTTTCTGCATCTGGCCGTCCGGCAGGTATTGCGACACATAGCTTGGGATCTGCTCCACCACCGTCAAAATGGTGACATCGCCCCCCTTGGCCAGCAGGCGCTTTGCAAGGTCCAGCGACGCCTGGCTGTCATGGGCATGGTCCAATGCGATTGGAACCAGGATACTTTTATACATTACAACCCTCCATTTCCCGATACGGTCATGCAAGCCCAGATCAGCTTAAACCGCCATGATCCAGATCAATCAGGGGGCCGGCGGGTCACTGCGCCAGCCCGCGCTCTATCAGAAACTGCATCGACTGGGGGAACTGGTCGTTGTTGTTAATCTCAAGGATCAGATGCGGGTTTGCATGGGTTTGCGCAAGCGCGCTGAACACCGAATGCCAGCAAATCGAGCCTTCCCCCAGCGACCAGTGCCGGTCGGCATAGCCATCGGCATCCTGCAAATGCACATGCCCCAACCGCGCCCCGGCCCGCTGGATAAACCGATCAACCGGCGGCGCGCCGGTCTCGCAATGGGCGTAATAGGCATGCCCGGTATCCACCGAAACCTGTACCGCGTCCGACTGAAAACTATCCGCCAGCCGCTGGCGTTCATCCGGGTCTACGTCCTGAATGTTCTCGATCACCAGCATCACGCCCTGATCCTCGGCCCGTTTGACGGCCTGGGACAGACAGCGATGCACGGCCTCGATCCGCTGGCTGCGGGCGTTAGGTTTCAGGTCCAGATTGTTGTGGTCCCAGGTTTTGTAAGGCGAGTGCAGCACCAGTTGCACCGCCCCAAGCGCCTGACAAACATCAAGCGCCTGTTCCAGACGGCGGATCACCACAGTGCGCACATCCGGGTCTTTACTGTCGATTTCAAAACCGCTGAAGGGGCCGTGCAGACCCAGTCGCCCGGTATAGCCATCCAGCATTTTGCGCGCGATATCGGCAAACGGTGTCCAGTCACCCGCCAGGATCGAGGCGAACACGAAATCCTGCAATTCCAGATCTCGCTGCTTTTCCAGCACCCAGTCGCGATGTTTCGGCAGATCAAGAACGGTCATCGCCGCCCCGATCACAGGCAGATATTTAGACATGCAAAATTCCCCCAAACGCTGGTCTGGGGGAATTCAATCGCAAGGCTCATGCGCTGGCAAGGGCGGGTTTCAGAAATCCACGCCAATGCGCATCAAAATCAGGTCGGTTTGTCGACCCGCACCGTGGCATACACCTTGCCCTTGACCGGTTCAGACCAATGCAGCTTGATCTCGCTGCCGCTGGCACCCAGGCCCGGAACCGCATAGGGCATCGTGTAAACGCCGGTGTTGCCGGCGGTTTTGATTTCGTTATGCGCCAACACGCTGACAACCCGCCGCGCCTGCCCGCCAAAAGGCAGATGCGACGCCAGATCGGCCGACCATGTTGACGCAGCCGTGTTTTCCGTCATCTCAACCGTCACCGGATTGTACGCGCGATCATCGACCGCGTTATAGGTGTTGCCCTCAAAAATCACATTGCGAAAGCTGCTGGTGTCAAGGACAGCGATGGACTGATCCACCCCATCAATCCGCTGCAAAGTGCCACCGCCGACATGCTTGAAAACATTGCCGGTCACGCTCATGCCGTTGATGTAATGCCCAACACCATATGGCTTGATCTGGATAAACCGAAACCAGGGGGCCGACCCCGACGAGGTAAAGATATTGCCAACAATCGACACCCCCCCGAACGAGAAGGAGCCCGCCGCATCCGGCGTTTCATCATGCTCGTTCGTCCACTCAATGAAGCTGTTATCAACGTAATTGCCGTTCAAAATCGTCTTGCAGTTGGACCCCGTCAAAACCAGCCCGGCAGTGCGCTGGCCGTTGGTGGCATTGTCGCCCTGAAAAAAATGATTGCCCTGCAACATATGCCCGGCACCGTTCATCACCCCAAAATGCCGGAACCGCACCGACCGGTTATCGCGGATCTTGGCATCGCTGGCATTGACGTTGAAACCGATGGTCTGGCGGTCCTGCGCCTCAAGCGGTTGTTCATTTGACAGGAACTGGTTGCGATCCAGTTGTAACCCGGAACAGGCCGTTGCGTGCGAGGTGATCCCCCGATCCAAAGGCTTGGTGAAATAGCTGTCACGCACCTGAAACACCAACCCGTCATCAGCCAGGATCAAGCCACTGCAAACGCCCTGGCACAAAAACTCAAGATCAGCGATTGCAAACCGTTTAAGGTTAATGAATCCGCTGAAATCCAGCATGTATTTGAACCGCTGAAACTGGTAGGTCTGCAAGGTCGGCGCAGCATAAAGCGGCTGGCTAAGCTCAATCGTGCCGGCCGTCACATTGCGCGACCGCACATAAACCTCACGCCCAACCCCGGTGCCGGTCACAAGCGACCCAACCGCGATCTGCGACACGTTCGCAACGTCACTTAACCGGGTTTTCTGGTTCGGATCATACGTCGCGGTTGAGCTTTCAACATCCGTATCCCAAGCCGGGCCAGAGCTGGCCTGAAGCTGACCATTGCGCAGCACCCGACGGTTGGAAAACGTGTCAACATTGCCAACCGCCTGATGCACATCCAAAGGCTCAGACAACACAACCCGCCGCCCGCACATGTCCAGAGATTCGTGGTCTGAAAAGTTGAACAGCACCTGCAACGCTTTCTTGAGGGCCAGCTCTTCTTCCGCGAACGCATTGATATAACTTGGTAAATCATAGTTCTGCGTCAGCGTCAGCCGGGTCGCATCATCCATCGTCACCGTGCCTTCAAACCGCACCTTGTTTTCAAATGTGACATTGCTACCCAGATGATACGTCCCCGCCGACACCAGCACCGTACGGCCCAAAGCCGCACTGTCAGCAGCTTCAAAAGCCGCCGCATCGTCAGCGATCCCATCACCGATTGCGCCAAAATCCCGGACATCCACCCAGTCCATCAGATTGCGGTGGAAAACATGGGTGACGTCCTCGATTTCAATGTCGTCGATGCGCACCACACCGCCGTTCCCGCCGGTCAGATCAAGGCCGAAATGGCCATAAACCGGCACGGTTCCCCAGACCATGTCCACCCCGCCACGATTGCCCGACCCGATGATCGCCGTAACCTCGACAACCTCGCCATAGGTCGTAAGCGCCACCGCTGGCCCGGCCTCAACCAGACCGCTGACATGCCCGCCACCGCTGGCCCCGGCCCAGCCGGTGACCTGCACCGTCGAAAGGTTGCCGCTCATCGCTTTCAGGCGCAATTTCACCCGCAAATAACACCCCGGCTGCATCGGCGTTTCGCCCATATATCGCAGCTTCTGGGTGCTGTTTGCCTTGTAAAGCTCCAGACATCCGCCAAAATCGGAATCCGTCGGCACGACCGCTGCATGCGGAGAGCCATCGTAAGTGGTCGACCCCGGTGTGCCATCCTGATCCGACCAGACATCAAGCCCCGCCGCAAACGGGGCTGGCATCAGATCAACGCCGTCGGTAATTGCCTTATTCATGAAAAATCCTTTCTGATCAAATCCCTGGTCCCGGCCCCAAACGGAAACCGACCGCCCCGAAATGCGGGCGCTTAAAACAAATCTCGTGCTGAAATCCGGTTCCCAAAAAACCGGCGAAACCCGTCCTAGCAGGATATCCTGAACAATCGGTTAACCCGGCCAAGCGCGCCTGGCGTTAATGCCTGCGCACAAAAGAAAAAACCGGCCCGCTGCCCTGCTGCAAACCGGCTTTTTCGCCTGTTCCTAAAACTGGTCGTCAGATCAGCCCGGCAAGTCCCCCGCCAACGCGCTGTTGATCAAATCAACCGTCTCATCCACGCCATATAGCGCGATGAAGCCGCCAAATCGCGGCCCTTGCGAGGCCCCAAGCAGCACCTCGTAAATCGCCTTGAACCAATCCCGCAGGTTTTCAAACCCGTGGTTTTTGCCAACCGCAAAGACCACCGATTGCAGGTCATCCGCATTGCCGAAATCCAACGCATCCAACGGCGCATCATTGCCCATCGCAGCGTTTTTGGTCGCAATCATCTGCTGCGCCAGATCAGCATCTTTCAAAGCCGCTGCCAAATCCATCAGGGCCGCGCGCTCCTGTTCGCTGGGTGCGCGGAACACCCGCGTCGGCGCCACGAAATCGTTGAAATACCGCACCGCGAAACCCGCCGCCGCATCCAGATCAGGGTGGGTTTCAGGCGTCGCCTCAGGCGCGTAGCGCTGGATAAAGCCCCAAAGCCCCTGCTTGTCTTCAGCCGATGCGACCGACGCCAGGTTCAGTAACATCGAGAATGGCACAACCAGGTTCGACGCCGGCGGAGTGCCGTTATGCACATGCCAGACCGGGTTGTTCAGCCGCGCCGCCAGATCCTGGCCGTCATAAGCGCGCAGATGCTGGTGATACTCATCAACCGCCTTAGGAATCACATCAAAATGGAGCCGCTTGGCGGTTTTTGGTTTCTGAAACATGAACAGGCTCAGGGATTCCGGCGCGGCATAGGTCAGCCACTCTTCCATCGACAAGCCATTGCCCTTGGATTTTGAGATTTTCTGCCCGTCCTCGTCATTAAACAACTCATATGTCAGGGTCTCAGGCGGCTTCTCGCCCAATGCGCGGCAGATTTTGGTGGCCTGGGTCACGCTGTCGATCAGGTCTTTGCCCGACATCTCGTAATCCACGCCTAGTGCCGCCCAGCGCATCGCCCAGTCAGGCTTCCACTGCATCTTGACATTGCCGCCGGTCACGGCAATTTCCACCCGCTCACCATCCGGTTCTTCATAAACGATGGTGCCCTTGGCGACGTTGCGTTCCAGCGTCGGCACTTGCAACACATGCCCGGTTTTCGGGCTGACAGGCAGAAACGGCGAATAGGTCGCGCGGCGTTCTTCGCCAAGGGTTGGCAGCATGATCTCAAGGATCTTGTCAAACCGCTCCAACGCCATCAGCAGCATCGCGTCAAACCGTCCGGCCTTGTAATATTCAGTCGAGCTGGCGAATTCATAGTCAAACCCGAACTGATCCAGAAACGCGTTTAGCCGGGCATTGTTATGCGCCCCGAAACTATCATGGGTGCCAAACGGATCGCGCACGCGTGTCAGCGGCAGATGCAAGTCCTCGGCCATCTGCGCTTGGTTTGGCACGTTGCCCGGCACTTTGCGCAGCCCGTCCATATCGTCGGAAAAGCACAGCAGTTTGGTCGGAATATCGCTGATCGTCTCGAACGCCTTTCGCACCAACGTCGTGCGCGCCACCTCGCCAAAGGTGCCGATATGCGGCAGGCCCGACGGCCCATAGCCGGTTTCAAACAGCACATAACCCTTTTCCGGCGCGCCCTTGGCATAGCGTTTCAACAGCTTGCGCGCTTCTTCAAACGGCCAGGCTTTTGAATTCATTGCAGCATCACGCAGGTCGGACATGGATTTTCCATTCAGCTTTGAAAGATTCCCCTGATGATCAGGGCAATTGCGCCAGCTTCCTATTGCCCCTTGGGTGCTGCGTCAATATTCTGCCCACATATCAACTGCCAGAGGCTCTCCCTTGTCCAATCCAGATATTACCCCTTCAATGACCGCCCAGGATGCCCTCGTTTCGGTCATGGTGGCGGTGTCCGTGTCAGATGAAACGATCAAAACCAGTGAGTTGGTCACGATAGAACGCATCGTCAATCACCTGCCGGTCTTTGGCGATTACGACGCCGATCGGATCAAGACCGTGTCGCAAACCGTGTTTGACCTGATGGAAGAAGAAGACGGGCTGGACGCCCTGTTCGGCCTCGTCCGCGACGCCCTGCCCGAGCGTTTGTTTGAAACCGCCTATGCGCTGGCCTGCGATGTCGCCGCCGCCGATGGCCGCCTCCAGGAAACCGAGTTGCGGTTTTTGGAAGAAACGCGCTACGAACTTAACATCGACCGCCTGCACGGTGCTGCGATCGAACGCGGTGCGCGCGCCCGTCACATGACCGTATGAGCCGCCTCAACCGACGCCAATTTCTCAACCTCAGCGGCCAGACCGCCCTGGCCTCAGGCCTGCTTGCCGCCGGTCGCAGCCAGGCCCAGACCCCGGTTGCCGATGTTGATGTCATTGTCATCGGGGCCGGAATTTCCGGCCTTGCCGCCGCCCAAAGACTGCAAAAACTCGGCTATGAAGTGCTGGTTCTTGAGGCCGCCGATCACATCGGTGGCAGGCTGCGCACCGACTGGTCGCTTGGCGCGCCGTTTGAAGTTGGTGCAGGCTGGATCCACGGCCCGAAAGGCAACCCGATCAGCGACCTCGCCGCCCGCTCCAGTGGGAAAACTTTCGTCACCGACGACGAAAGCAATACCGTTTTCGCGGCCGACGGCACACCCCAGCCGGATGCCGCAATAAGCCAGGGCTGGACCAAACTTCAACAGCTTTACAAGGCGATTGACGACCGGTTTGACAATGATCAACCGCTGTCCCGCGCCATCGCCCGCGTCTCCCCCGATGCGGCCCGCGATCCCGTCCTCAACTGGATGTTCTCCGCCTATACCGAGTTTGACACAGGCGGCCCGATCACCGATCTGTCGGCCTATTATTTCGACGAGGATGAGGTTTACGACGGCGCCGACGTCGTCCTGACAACAGGCTATGACGCGATCCTGCCGCAACTGGCCAAGGGCCTTGATATCCGCCTCAACACCCCGGTCACCGCGATCGAGCACGAAGCGGGCGATGGTGCCGTCGTCTATGCCGGTGGCAAACTATTTGAGGCCAGCTTCGTCGTCTGCACCCTGCCCCTTGGGGTGCTGAAAAAGGGCGACATCGCCTTTGATCCGCCGCTGCCAAAACAGCACCGCAACCGGATCAGCCGCCTCGGCATGGGCAATGTCACCAAGATCGGCCTGAAATTCGACCAGCCACATTGGCCGCTGGATACCCAGTATTTCGGCCTGATGACCCAGGATCGGGGCCGCTGGAATTACTGGCTGAACTACCGCACCTTTTCAGACGAAAACATTCTTCTGGGCGTCAGCGTCGGCGCATACGCCGCCAAGGTTGAGGCCCTGTCTGACGCCGATATGAAAGCCGACGCGATGCAGGCGCTACGCCGCATGTTCGGGGCCGATATGCCAGACCCGGTCCAGCATATCGCGACCCGTTGGTCAAAAGACAAACATACCCGCGGCGCTTATTCCTACGCCAAAACCGGCAGCAAGCCCGCCGATTTCGACGGCCTGGCCAAACCCATCAACGAGGTGATTGTCATGGCCGGCGAACATACCTTGTTCAAATACCACTCCACCACGCATGGCGCTTATCTTAGCGGATTGCGGGCCGCCGACATCATTGAACGCGACCTCGCCTGATCCCACGCAGAGCCCGCCTAGGCGTCAAATGCCACCGACCAGCGTTCGATCAGGCTTTGCTGCAACTGCTTGGATTGCCGGTTCCACGCTTTGGCCCCGCGCGGTCGCTCCCGCTCGGCGCGCGGGATGTTGTTGCGCCGGGGCATATCGGCGGTAAAAATCGCAAAAGCCAACCGCCGGTTGGCTTTGGTTTCAACATATCCCGCAAGGGCCGACACGAAGTTCAGCGTACCGGTCTTGGCCCGAACCTCCACCGGATGACCTTTGATCGGCTTTCCCTTGTCGTCGCGAAACGGAATGTCCTTCATCAGGCGGTGCAAAGGCCCGTCCCACCCCGATTTCGCCAATATCCTGACCATGTCCTTGGCCGAAATCCGGCTGTCATCGCCAAGCCCGGAATGATCAACAAATTTCGCGTGTTTCGCGCCACTATCGGCCTTGACCCAGTCCGACATCATTTTCCCTGAGGCCCGCAAATTCGCCGGTGAACTGCCGCGCTTACCGCTGGCGGTGACCCCGGCGGCCTCGGCAATCAGGTTGGTTGAGTATTTCATCATGCTGCGCAAAATCGTCGTCAGCGCTTCGCTTTGCTGGGTCGCGATCACCGTGCCACCGGGCAAATTGCTGGTGGTCTTAAAACCCGGCAGGTCAATCCCATGTGACCGCGCGATGGTGTGAAAAACCTCGGCAGCGTAGATATCCGGCTGGCGCACCGGCAACCACCGCCCACCGCGCTTGCCCAGCGCGTGTTTGGCAACTGTCCACTCGTCCTTCGCCTTGGTCGATTTCATCGTAAACACCGGCGCGCGGCGATCCACCACCGTCATCGTCGACATCTGCACCCGCGGCCGATACTTCAAAGCCCGCGCATCCATCGTGATCGCGAAGCCATCAGTCTGGCGCTTCCATTCAAAAAACACGCGGTTGTAATTCAGGTTCAAACCCGAAAGCGACGGGTTATACCCCAGATGATCCGGCTGCCCCGGATCAATCTCTTTCTGATACGGCAAAGCCGCGCTGTGGACATAGGCCTTGCCGTCAATCGACAGCACTCCGGCCTCTTTCAAACCCTTGGCCAGCAGGCCCAAACCGTCGCTGTCAAGCGTCGGATCACCGCCGCCAACCAGATAAAGATCACCCTCAACCCGGCCGTTCACAACTGGCCCGGTGATCATAATCCGGGTCTGAAACCGGTAATCGGGGCCCAGCCGATCCAGCGCATAAAGCGTGGTCACGGCCTTGGTCACACTGGCCGGAGGCATCGACAGCAACGGGTTGCGGCTTTCCAGAACCTCGCCGGTCTTGGCATCCGCCACCACAAACCCAACCTTGCCCGACAGCCCCGAGCCCGCAATCAGATCGTCGACCGAGCCCGCCCCAGCCAGCCGAACCTTGCGGGGCCGATGCTCAGGAAAGATTGAGCGTGTCGGCGCATTTGCCAGCGCCCCGCTGGCCGCAGAAACCAGCAATCCCGTCAAAATCTGACGTCGGCTCAGCCGTGCGATATCTGAAATCCGTGACATGAAATGACTAACCGTATCCGTTTGGCAAAGGCGCGAATCTCTAACGCACCCAATCGCCTCTATTCCTGATCTCACTTGACGATATATCAACCGTCGGCCCTGTCACAAGACACCAACAGGGTGCGGCGCGTTTTGGCAAGGCTGCGGCTTGCCGCGCGGGCAGGCGATACCGCGCAAAACACCGCGCGGTTGGCGACAACCCTCCGGCCACCACGTTGCCTGGCCGCGCCAGCACCCCGATCGGAACCGAAGCGACGATTTCCCGCCAGCGATCCCATTTGTGAAACTGCCCCAGATTGTCCGCCCCCATAAGCCAGACAAACCGCACCCCGGGATAGCGCGGCAGCAATCGCGCCAGCGTTTCGGCGGTGTAGCGCGTGCCCAACTGTGCCTCAAGATCGGTGACAACAACCTTTGGATGCTGCATCATCTGTTTGCAGGCCGCCATGCGCCGGGACAAATCCGCAGGCCCTTCCGCCTTCAGCGGATTGCCCGGGCTGACCAGC